>JBBSHC010000456.1:0-4063 GCA_038253425.1 Leptolyngbyales cyanobacterium
GGTGTTTTGCAAGGCGATCTGGTCGTGAAGGGCGGCGGTGATCCTCTGATCGTTTGGGAAGAGGCGATCGCGCTGGGCAATGCGCTTAACCACATCGGCATCACGAAAGTAACGGGCAATCTGGTACTTACGGGCAACTTCGCGATGAACTTTGAAGACAACCCGGAGCAAGCAGGTGCCTTACTCAAGCAGGCGTTCGATGCCAAAAACTGGTCAGGAGAGGTCGAGGAACAGTATCAAAATTTGCCGAAAGGCACCCCACGACCCCAAGTAGCGATCGGAGGTAAGGTTCAGGTCACCACCTATGGCACAGATTTGCTCCCTAAGCAGATTCTGCTCTTACGGCATCACTCGTTGCCGCTGTTTCACATCCTCAAGCTCATGAATATCTACAGCAACAACGTCATTGCAGAGTCCTTGGCAAATTCTTTGGGCGGAGCACAGGTCGTTGCACAACAAGCAGCCTACGCAACGGGCGTGGCGCAGGCAGAAATTCAGCTTAAAAATGGCTCTGGGTTAGGCACGCAAAACCAGATTTCGCCGAGAGCAATTTGTGCCATGTTTGCTGCGATTCAACGCTATCTGCAATTTCGTAGCCTGACGATTGCCGACCTCTTTCCGATCGCGGGTGTTGATGGTGGTACGATTGACTATCGCAAAATTCCCCAGGCGGCTGTTGTAAAAACTGGGACACTGGATGATGTCAGCAGTTTGGCAGGTGTAGTGCCAACACGCGATCGAGGCTTGGTCTGGTTTGCCATTCTCAACCGGGGTACTGATCTTGAAGACCTCCGCGACCAGCAAGACAACCTTTTACAAGCGCTGGTCAAGCAATGGGGGACGGCAGCAAGTAGACCAGTGGCACTATCTCCCACCAGCGTTCAACCCGTTTCGACTCTATTGGGTCAGAGCGATCGCAACGAAATACTGCGATCGACCGCTATAGAAGTAAGCACGTACGCAAAAAACTAAATCAGCGATCGACCTGACTCTGAAGGTTTTGTTAGACACACAGCAGATCTGGCAAGTTTTGGCTGCTCATGGGTGTTTAACCACAGCAGCCTGGTATTGGAGGCTGTCTTAAAAGTATTTTGTCATTCTGATTCGAGCCGAGCAGCATAAAGAAGCTCGGCTTTCAGCATGCAATCAAGCTGCTTCACCGCGCTAACGCCCCCTTCAGCCTGACTTAGGACTTCTCAGATATCCTTTTAGTTTCAGAATGGGTGCCTGTCCGTTCTCTGTTACCCAAGCCTCGGCAACTTGCTGAGTTGACTGCTTTATAAGAAAAGAACACCGTAGTAGGCAGAAATCACGCAGTTTGCCAAGCCATCGTTTAATCATATTTTGTGTTAGTTTATTCATGCAAGTTTTTCTGCCTAAACTCAGCCTAAAGCTAGATGTTTGTTTGAATTTTTATCAGTTTTTCATCAAAAGTTAACCTCTTTTTAAGATGTAGAAAATCAGCCTGGTTATATGAAAAATAATCAGTATAACGGCGCGTTTAATCAAATAGATTTTGTCAATTTATAGCGATCGCTACTATTTTCCTCACAAATAGTTTACAATCGTTAACAGATACACACAAATCAGGTAGAACACATGGCTGACATCGTTGATACTGCTGTTAATGCTGGCTCTTTCAGCACCTTAGTTGCTGCTGTAAAAGCCGCTAACCTGGTGGAAACATTGAAAGGAGAAGGTCCATTTACTGTTTTTGCGCCTACTGACGAAGCCTTTGCTAAGCTTCCCGCTGGAACAGTCGATGGCTTGCTAAAAGACATCCCAGCACTCAAGAAAATTCTGACCTATCACGTTGTTGCAGGCAAAGTAATGGCGGCTGATGTTGTTAAGCTGAAGTCGGCGACTACAGTAGAAGGTTCAGATGTGAAGATTGATGCTTCTAATGGTGTCAAAATTAATGATTCTACCGTTTCAACGCCTGATGTTGCTGCTGATAACGGCGTTATCCACATCATTGATACTGTTTTGATGCCCGCATAAGCGATCGCTGAAGTAGTAAATAGAGATAGCAAATAGCAATGGGTCAGTAGCTAGAGATAGTTGCTGGCTCATTATTTTGTAGCAGTATAGGAGTCGTCATACGGTTGAAAGCAAGCGAAAACTCAACAGCGATCGCCCTCCTGAACACGCCTTTGTTTTAACGATCGTGCGTTCTGAGAAAGGCTTCCACCGTGGCGCGATCGGGTAGAGATAACTGTGCGCCTGCTTTGGTGGCAGAAAGTGCGCCTGTAGCGGCTCCCCAGGTAATTGCTTCCCGTAGGGACAATCCTTCTGCTAAAGCGGCAGCCATACCACCGTTAAAGGCGTCGCCAGCCGCAACCGTATCGATCGCCTGTACCGAGAAGGCAGGCACGAAGAACGATTCTTCCGGCGTGGCACAGAACACTCCCTTAGCACCAAGCTTAATCACCACTATCTCGACCCCGCGCTGCTGCAAAATGGTGGCGGCTTGCGCGGCTGTCTCCACTCCATCAACTGAGAACTCAACTAACTGGCTTGCCTCGATCGCATTGGGTGTGATGATGCTCACCAGGGAATAAAGTTCGGTTGGTAAGTCCGATCGCGCAGGGGCTGGATCTAAAATCACGCGCACTCCGGCAGCATAAGCGGCTTGAGCGGCAACCAGCACAGCAGGTAGGGGAATTTCAAACTGCAACAAGAGAGCGGCGGCATTTGGTAACTGGTGGCTCAGGCGATCGACATCAGCCGCATTCACCGCTCCGTTTGCACCTGGAATCACGATGATATGGTTTTCGCTGTGGTCATCGACAGCAATCATCGCCACACCGGAATGACTCGCTGCATCGACAAAAACATCTGTTGTTTCAACGCCTGCCGCCTGCAAACTAGCCAACAATGCTTGCCCAAACCCATCGCCACCGACCCGTCCCACCATGACGGTAGGTACATTGAGACGGGCTACTGCTACAGCCTGGTTCGCGCCCTTACCACCAGGCACCGACGCAAAACTGTAACCAATTAACGTCTCACCGGGAATGGGAAGAGAAGGAGTTCTGGCAACTAAATCCATATTGATGCTGCCAAAAATAACGACATGGGTCTGTTTCATAACGCTTAAAAGAAGCCGTAAATGAGGGTTTAGGAATTACTCTTTATGAATTTTAAGCCCACCATACTGTTAGAAGAAATGCTAAAAAGCCGCCTTGATATAGGTTTGACTGACTTGACGTTAAACCTATATCTAAAGACATAGGTAACAGAAGCATGAGTTGGTTTAGCAAGCTATCGCGGTAGGATAGAAACTTAGAGAGTTAAATTGAATCAACATCAGCAAGTTTTAATGACAACCTCTCCTCATAACAACGACTGGTGGTGCTTTAGCTAGCCGCTGTAATCATCTTATAACAAGTCTAACGATGCTTTAGCAAAAGCAGATTAATCATTTGCTTGGAAAAGAACGCTACGTTTTCAATCCATAAGGCATCGAAATAACTAGTACTCTACTTTAAGCAAGTTGAAGTTGTAAAAAGTTGATGTTGCTACAATTCAAAGGGTTATCGATTCGGCACCTCAATTGTTCAGATTGATAGTTACTTTGTCTCAATTTGTGGATCTTGATTCTGCTGGCTCTCTTTTAACGAGTTGGTGGAATAAATGTGAAAAAATTAACGCTTACTGCTGGCATTGTTGGTCTTGGCTTTGCCTGGATTGGCAACAACTATCTTGGTCCACTGCCCTGGCTGGTGGTCATTGCACTACTGGCGATCGGGGCAAGCTGGTTTGTGCTGAAACGTACCGTCTTGGGTGTCCAAATCTATGCAGTGGGTGGCAATCAACGGGCAGCCCGTCTCACAGGCATTAAAGTCAATCGCGTGCTGCTGTTTGTCTATGGCGTGAGCGGCTTACTGGCAGGACTGGCAGGCATCATGAGTTCCAGTCGGCTTTACAGCGCCACAGGGATGTTGGGTAATGGCTATGAGCTAGACGCGATCGCGGCAGTCATTTTGGGCGGCACCAGCTTTACGGCTACCAAGATAAAGCGGGACAGCGATGCCCTGGGCAGATGAAATTCGCCTCATCA
>JBBSHC010000457.1:0-4041 GCA_038253425.1 Leptolyngbyales cyanobacterium
AACTTACTCCTCACACTCATCTTAAACGTTGAATTCCCTATGGATTAAGAGCTAAAGCAGATGCAGATTCCTGAAGCAAACTTACAGCAGAATGGTGCAGTACGTGACAAACATGGTTCAGATTTACCGAACCGACTGTACCGAAACCAACCTAGCTAGACAATCAATTTTTGAGCCTCTCTGAGCAGGCAACCAGACCAACAGCGAGACCACGACTCAGTGATTTTACCGAACTTCGTCACAATGATCACAAGAAAATAAAATTTGCAGAAAATCTAACGATTTAATACATTGAAAGAATAATAGCAAATTATGATCACATAAAGTGTCAAGGTGGCTTCTGCTCAAGCGCTACAGGCGTGACGAAAGCAAAGCTGCTATCCCGTGTCAGCAAGGTTGTCAGCCATTGCGATCGACATTCGTTGAAAACCTGATGTGTTTTAGGTGGGTGTAACGGCAGCTTTTAAACTGCGGCAAAAGGTTTCGATCGCGTGAAGCCCCTGGGCGGGTTGACCGTCTGCCAACCGTTTCACAAAGGCACTACCCACGATCGCGGCATCGGCCCCCCACTCCATCACCTGACGCGCATGTTCGGGCTGCGAAATGCCGAAGCCAACGCCGATCGGTTTATCGGTTACGTTGCGTAGCTCTAGCAGCAAATCTTTTACCCGCGACTGCACCTGCGTTCGTATGCCTGTAACGCCTGTCGTACTCACTAAATAAATAAACCCCTGGGACTGCTCCGCGATCGCCACAATGCGTTCCTTTGGGCTAGTCGGCGCAATCAGCAGCGTCACCTCAACGCCATAGTTTGTTGCTGGTTTCAGGAGGGTTTCTGTTTCTTCTAAAGGCAAATCGGGGACAACCAACCCACGGACCCCAGCCGCCGAGAGCTGCTGCAAAAACGGCTCAATGCCGCGATTCAAAATCGGGTTGTAGTAGGTAAAGAGAATAATGGGCGATCGCAGGTTTGGGCTGACCGATCGCACCACATCCAGCACCTGATCCAGACGCGTTCCCCGCTGAAGTGCCCGTGTCGCCGCTGCCTGAATCACGGGACCATCTGCCAACGGATCAGAGTACGGCACGCCTAACTCAATCAAATCAGCACCGCTGCGATCGAGCAACTCCAATGCTGCCGCTGTTGTCTCCAAATCTGGATCACCCGCTGTAATAAACGGAATCAGCGCACATTGAGCATGGTCACGCAAAGTTTCAAAGCGTTGGGAAATCGAAGTCATGCTAAAAAGTTCTGAGTTTAAGTTTTCAAGCGTTGTCTGACAGGGAGACTCGTTCTACACGCCCTCATCCTGTTGCCGTTTTTGCTCAATCTCTGCCTGAATCGCTGCCAATTCATCAGGCGTCAGCGCCTCCAGCCGCTTTTGCAGCACCGCTTCCTTGTAGTCTTGCAACTGCCGATTGTAGGTCATCGTTTGCGTCACCGCTCGAAACGCATAGGTTGCGACCCAGCCTACCAGCCCCCCAACGAGTGCTACCTGCGTCCAAATACCCGCTGAAGTACTGTCAAAGCCAACCCCCTGCAAAACAATATAGGCAAGCCCACCAGCGGCAAACACGCCCAGCCCAATCCCAATTGCGTCAATCCGTCGCATTAATGCTCACAGGTAGTAATGCCAAAATTCACTTGCCCCAAGAGAGGCAAGCATCCCCCTAAAAGCGATTTTTAAAGTGGGCGATCGCGCTTAACTAGCAATCTCTCGACGCTTGGGGCGGAAGTTGAGAAACGGTGCGAGTAGCAACAGCCCTGGGAAAAACATGAAGACCAGGAAATACATGAATGCCCGCTCAAACGAACTCGCCACATACCAGCGAGCCTGCAAGTACACATACAGCAGCCCTGGGATTACCACCAAAAAGGCACCAGCCAAAACCAGATACAGAAGGGCAACTGTGATTGTGATATCCATAGGCGTGAAAGGATGGAACAATTGCCATCATTCTACCGCCTGACCGTCTTCAGCGTAGCGTTTCAGTGCAAGGTAATTTTTGAGAGCCGTAGCCGTGCGATCGACAAAAAGTGAAAGACAAGTTGTACAAATGACGCAATTGATGGTGGAATAAACAAGTGGATTCACTCAAGTGGCTCCATTGATCACCCAACGGGGGCATGGCGGAATGGTAGACGCTACGGACTTAGACAACTGAGCCTTGATGGAGAAATCGATCAAGTGACCGCTCTCAAACTCAGGGAAACCTAAATTGAAGGATGAAGGCTAAAGGCTAAAGGCTGTAGCTTGCTTCTGTGAAGCAGTAGGCTAAGGGCTAAAGGATAAAAGTTGATCTTTTGATTTAATTCAGAACGATTGAACTTTTTCCCTGAACTCTATTCTCGACATCCTGCACCCTACTTCCCCAACAAGGCAATCCTGAGCCAAGCCGAATTAATGGTAGTGAGCTGCAAGTTTTATAGTTTGAGTGTTTTAACTCAAGACCAGAACTCAAAACTCAAAACTATTCGGAAGGTGCAGAGACTCGACGGGAGCTACCCTAACGTGAAGCCGAGGGTAAAGGGAGAGTCCAATTCTCAAAACCATCAGGTACAAGCTGATGGCAGCAGCGAAAGCTGTAAGAGGATGAAAATCCGTTGACCGCAAGGTCGTGAGGGTTCAAGTCCCTCTGCCCCCATACTGATAAGGCGATTTCCAGAAAAGATTTTACCCTTCGACTCCGCTTAAGATGCAAGCTGGCTGAGCACAGTCGTTGGCGTAGCCTGCCCGTAGGGCATAGACAGGGGTACTTTGTTTCCTAGAAATCTCCTAAGAACTGAACTGAATGGTCATTGTTCATGCAAACCGTGACACGGTGCGCTTATGGTAAAGGTCTTTCGCGAAACCGTCCGGTGTTGCTGAAGCGGAACGTTGCTGAAAATTTGTTATCTTTTTGTGCTATCGATTCGTGTGCTGCCTGCTGCCTCAGTGAGTCATTTGTGGCAGAGCAGACCTGCGAGTGGTAAATTCGGCTGTGGACGGTCTTGAGGAATTTCTAATGAAAGCGCAGGTGTTTCGCGGGGTTAATCAACTGAGCTACGAAGAGATTCCCGTACCAGAAATTGCGCCGGATGAGGTGTTGGTGCAGGTGCGCGTCGTGGGTCTGTGCCAATCGGATATTAAGAAAATTCGTTATCCGCTCTACAATCCACCGCGCATTTTTGGGCATGAAACGGCTGGAACGATCGCTGCGATCGGTGCTGATGTTAATGGTTGGCAGGTGGGCGATCGCGTGGTTGTGCTACACCACATTCCCTGTATGCATTGCGCGTATTGCCTAAACGATAATTTTTCGATGTGCGATGTCTACAAAAACATCACCACAACAGCAGGTTTTACACCAAGTGGCGGCGGGTTTGCCGAGTACGTTAAGGTGCCGGGGCATATCGTCCGTAGTGGGGGGCTGATTCCCGTTCCTGATGACGTCACGTTTGAGCAAGCCAGCTTTGTCGAACCCACCAACTGCTGTCTGAAAGCGGTGAAAAAAGCGCAGATTGCGCCCGGTCAGACGGTGTTGGTAACCGGAGCGGGACCGATTGGGCTGATGTTTATCATGCTGGTGAAGTATTTTGGCGCACGAGCGATCGCGACTGATTTGTTGCCAACCCGCATTGAAAAAGCCCTGAGCGTGGGTGCCGATGCTGCCTTTGATGCCCGTGATCCTGACCTGACGGCTAAAATTTACGCGATGACCCAGGGTATGGGGGTGGATACCAGTCTACTGGCAGTCCCTAGCGACAAGGCGTTCTTCCAGGCGCTCGATTGCACCCGCAAGGGCGGCAAGATTCTGTTTTTTGCCGAATTTCCTGACGAGTTAGAGATTCCCATTAATCCCAATGTTCTCTACCGTCGCGAAATCGATCTGATGGGCAGCTACAGTTCGTCGTTTCGAGTGCAGGCACTGGCAGCAGAGATTGTGTTTAACAAGCGGATTGATGTGGATACCCTGGTGAGCGATCGCTACCCACTCAAGGATCTAGCGGCAGCAGTGGAACAGGCAGTAGCTCCTGGGCCTGAAACGTACAAGATTCTA
>JBBSHC010000458.1:0-4029 GCA_038253425.1 Leptolyngbyales cyanobacterium
GATCGCCCTGCCGAATGGCTGTTGGCGTGACCAACGCCATATCCCAACCTTCTTGCAACACTAACGTACTTAACGGTACGGTAAGTTCACCTTCGTAGACGTGCCGAATCACCTGTGTATCTTCGTACAACCCAAAGAGAGTCAGTGTATGTGGTGCATAGCCAATTTCTTCCAGTAACTCTCGCCCCATAGCCTCATCAGGGCTTTCACCCGGTTCGATGTGCCCGCCAAACAACGCCCAATGACCAGGGTAAAAAATGCCCGGAATGTCATCGCGTAGCTGCATCAAAAAATTGCCGTCCTGGTGCAAAACGGCGATCGCAACTTTATGGCGTTGATCACTGCTCATTCCACGTCCTCATCTTTAAAGCTTGACGATTGCATCTGGCGATCGGGTATCGAAAAAAGAGAAGTCTAACAGGCTGTTCGGTGATCACAAACGAAAGCAAGACATTTACATGCACGTCTCCTCCTCCGTCCTTAGCTTTTAGCCCTCATCCCTCATCCCTTATCCTTTCCCCTCCCTCGCTTTTCAACGCTGGAGTCCGCTGTAGTTCTTGCTGTTGCTCAAGGTAGGTCGCGCCCTGTTCCCTGCCATTCAGCAGAATACTTTGATAGAGCAGTTTGCCTTTAATGACTACTGTGTCACCCACGTTTGGTACAGGTGCCGTTGAGAGTACCCAGATGCTACCTGTGGCATCCTGAAGCTCATACGCTGTTTTGCCTAGAAGCGGCGCACGGTTGCTCACTCTACCTTGCACTTGCACGACGGCATTAACATTTGATGCCTGCACGGACGCGATACTTGCAGCCTCGATCGTAAATTGAATTGGTTGGATGCCAGTCTGTTCAACATTCGCCCAGCCGAGACGGTTGCACCCCATCAGACTAATGAGCAAGACCAGGGCGATCGACCATTGATTTTGAGCGTTTGATGACCACATCGCACTTCTACCCTCTAGGGATTGACGAAAAAGGACGCTGGATCTGCGAAACTGATGGACAGCCTAACGCTGTGTTAACACAGACTTTGGTGTTTGACCATTTGTTTGGTAGCGATCGCTGCCTTTGCCTCGACCCATGTCTTCACTTGCCCAATTGCTTGACGGCAAAGCCCTGGCTAACTCCATTCAGACGACGCTGACCCATGACGTGCAACAGTTGCAAACTCAGAAGGGGCGTCCCCCTGGTCTAGCTGTGCTGATGGTGGGTGATAATCCTGCCAGTGCGGCATACGTTCGCAACAAGGAACGTGCGTGTGCCAATGTGGGCATTGCCTCCTTTGGTCAGCATTTTCCCGCCACCGCTACTCAGGCGGAACTAGAACAAGCGATCGCAGCCCTTAACCAGGACGATCGCGTGGATGGCATTCTCGTTCAGCTCCCCTTACCTGATCATCTGGATGCTGTGGCGCTGCTCAATCAAATCGATCCCGACAAAGACGCCGATGGTTTGCATCCGGTCAATATGGGACGGCTGGTGCGGGGTGAACCTGGCTTGCGAAGCTGCACCCCAGCGGGCGTGATGCGGCTGCTGCAAGAGTATCAGCTTGATCCCAAAGGTCAACAGGCAGTCGTGATTGGGCGCAGCATCCTGGTCGGCAAACCGCAGGCATTGATGCTGTTAGAAGCGAACGCTACTGTCACGATCGCTCATTCTCAAACGCCTGACCTTGGCGCGATCGCGCGTACGGCTGACATTCTTGTTGTTGCAGTGGGTCGCCCAGAGATGATTACTGCCGAAATGGTGAAACCAGGCGCGATCGTCATTGATGTTGGCATGAACCGGATCACCGATGACAGCGGCAAAGCTCGTCTCGTTGGCGATGTTCACTTTAGTGCGGTGCAAACCGTGGCAAAGCTAATCACACCCGTGCCCGGTGGTATCGGACCCATGACCGTCGCCATGCTGCTGCAAAACACTGTATTGAGCTACCGCAAACGGTAACCAGCGGGGCATTCAGCGCCGCACCTGTGAAAATAATAACGGCATCCCTCTAGCTGAGCGATCAACAAAAAGCCGAATTTTAAATTCTACCCCTGCTCCCTCTGCCCCTCCTGCCCTCTCAACTTCTCCCGCCTCCTGCTCATTTTTACAACCTTTCATTAGGCGTAGACAATGCAAACTCTATAGACTCATGCTTCAATGTCTCACGTGTGCAGAAACCTCCGTAGAATGATTGAGGGCATCGAGAATGATGAAGCGATCGCCAGTAGTCAGTGTGGCTGTGACGTAACGGAAATGAGACCGGGAGGGATATAGCGAAATGGTTTTAACGGAAAAAATGCACACATCCCAGAAAGAACTCCATTTTGATCTGGCAGCTTATCTACAAGAACGACAAACGCTGGTAGAAGCCGCACTCGATCGCGCCTTCCCGGTGATCTACCCAGAAAAGATCTATGAGGCAATGCGCTATTCGCTCATGGCGGGTGGCAAACGGCTCCGGCCCATTCTCTGTCTCGCCACCTGCGAGCTCATCGGCGGGACGGTGGAGATGGCAATGCCAACGGCCTGTGCGTTGGAAATGATTCACACGATGTCCTTGATTCATGATGATCTGCCTGCGATGGATAACGACGACTACCGTCGCGGCAAACTAACGAACCACAAAGTCTACGGCGAAGATATTGCCATTTTGGCAGGCGATGGCTTGCTTGCCTATGCTTTTGAGCATGTCGCTGTGGAAACAAAAGCGGTACCTGCCGATCGCCTCCTACGCATTGTTGCTATTCTCGGTCGTGCAGTCGGGGCAGCAGGTCTGGTTGGTGGTCAAGTCGTCGATCTGGAATCGGAAGGCAACACCGATATTGGTCTAGAAACCCTCAATTTTATCCACAACCATAAGACTGCGGCACTGCTAGAAGCCTCAGTCACATCTGGCAGCATCCTGGCAGGCGTGTCCGATACTAACTTGCAGCATCTGTCCCGCTATGCTCAAAACATTGGCTTAGCCTTTCAAATTGTGGACGATATTTTGGATATTACGGCAACGCAGGAAGAGTTGGGCAAAACGGCTGGCAAAGACCTGCGGGCGCAGAAGGCAACCTACCCCAGCGTTTGGGGGCTAGACGAATCCCGTTGTCAAGCGCAAAAGCTGATACACAGTGCCAAAGCAGAACTGGCTGATTTCGGCGATCGCGCCAAACCGTTGCTGGCGATCGCTGACTTTATCACTGCGCGCACTCACTAAGTTAAAAGGCTAAAAGCTAAAGGATGAAAGCGCCTCTTTAGCCTTTAGCCTTCATCCTTTACTTTCTCTTCCCTACTCAAAGCAAATTAATATGCAGGACTTTGGCGACATTCTTCACAACCAGGTATTGCTGGTTGCACTTGTGGCTTGTCTCATTGCACAAACGTTGAAGCTTGTGATCGAGTTTGGCAAACATCACAAACTTAATTTACGGGTGCTGGTTGAAACGGGTGGTATGCCAAGCGCTCACTCAGCTCTGGTCGCTGCCCTTGCAACGGGTGTTGGGCAAACCATCGGTTGGGCAAGCCCAGAGTTCGCGATCGCGGTGATCTTTGCCGTGATTGTGATGTACGATGCCGCTGGTGTTCGGCAAGCCGCTGGCAAACAAGCCCGCATTTTGAACCAGATCATTGATGAATTTTTTGAGGAAGATCATCAGTTTAATGAAGACCGTCTCAAAGAATTGCTCGGTCACACGCCCGTTCAAGTCATTGCAGGTTCAATTTTGGGTATCGTGATTTCCTGGATCGCTGAAATTGCTTATTAAAAGCGGTCGTCTACTCAGCGATCGTGGTTCCTATGTAAGCGAAGTAGACACTCTCCGCCAGCCCTCAGTACTGACCCATCAAGCCACCTCTCAGCGCTTAAAGGCAAGCAAACTTAGGTTGAACGTGCTGAATTTCAAGCGAGGTCGGTTAATCATCACTCAAAATTCAACCTCTAACTTTAGGCAACAGCTAACTTTGAGTTAGCGGCTTCCAGGAAAATGTTCGACCTGAGCGTAGCCGCTAAAAATAAGCTGCTTTCCCTGCGTTTCCAGACGGTTAATTCGCATC
>JBBSHC010000459.1:0-4027 GCA_038253425.1 Leptolyngbyales cyanobacterium
CGATATTTGAGCTGTTTTGCCAGACTCAAGCCCTTTGCAAACGCTAGTAGGGCTTGTTGATTTTGTTTGCGGGCAAGTTGAATTTGACCAATCTGGTCATAGGCGGTCATCATGCCGTAAAGGTTGTAAGCCTGTTGCTCAAGCCCTACGAGGTAGTCAAAAACTTTGAGGGCGGCATCCAGACGATCGTTGGCACGGTAAAGCGCACCGAGTTTGTGTAAGGCATCGCTGGCGTAGGCAAACTGAAACAGCGGTTGAGCAAGTTGATAGGCTGACTGATAGTTCTGTTCTGCCTCGTTCAGTCGCGCTAGTTGCTGGTAATTATCGGCAATCTTGATTTTTAGCGCTGGGATGGGTGCCGGGTTGGGCAATGCCTGGTAGAAGGCGACTATCTGTTGCTCGTAGGCAATGGCTTGTTCGGGTTGCTTTGCTTGCTCGTAGGTATACGCCAGTTGGGTCAGGTAAATGATTTCGTTTTGACGATCGCTCCGTGCCCGTGCCCTGCTCAAGAGTTCTTGATACGCGATCGCAGCGTTTGGGTAGTCAAACCAACTTAAACGCAGTTGCCCTAAAGTGATGAGCGTTTCGTCAACCTTCTTCTCGTTCTGTCGCTGCTTGGCCTCCGCTAAAATTTGCTGGTAGATGCTGGCTGCCACTTGAGGAAGCCGCACCTGTTGATAGGCAAGCCCCAACGCCTCTAATACGGCAGTACGATCGCCCCCGTTGCCACTGCTAGCAGGGGATGGACTTGGCGTTGCGGTTGAACGGGGAACCGATGCTCGACGATCGGGGGTTGCAGAGGAAACTTTGTCGGGCAAGGCAGCGGTCGAGGAAACGGGTGCTGCGGTAACGGGTTCGTTGGCGGGTGCCACTCCTGCTGGTGAAAGTTTAGGTTCGGTTTGCGTCAAAATGGCATCCAAGCGCCTGGTCAGCCACCGAATGTCAGCGGTACGATTCTCTCTCCAGGCAACGTCACCGACGCGTCCCAGGGCTCTCACTTCTTCTACCAGACCCAGCGATCGCCGCAGACGTAATTCTCGGTACCAGAGTTCAAAGGCTCCGGCACGATCGCCCGCGTTTAGTTTTGCGGTTGCCTGGTTATTCAACCCATCCAACGCTAACGCCAACTGTTTTTGCTCAGCGGCGGTTAAAGGACGTTGGGTTGCCTCTCTTGGTAATAGAGGATCGGGTGCCGTGCTTTCTAGCGGATTGGGCGGAAATTCGTCGGGATTAGCTTTTGGAGTGGGCTTGGTTTCTGGCGGCTGAGGTGGAAGCGGCTTTCCAGAGGTTGGTGGTACAAGTAAAGGACGTGAAACGGGCTGCGCGATCGCCCGTGGCAGTGAGCCAATGAGACTAAGAACCAGCAGCGGCAAGGCAAATTGCAGGAGGCGATCGGGGCGGGCAGGTAGGCAAAAGCAGCGATCTTTCAACCGCTGTAGCGCCGTTCTACCTTGCTTGTGTTTCCGTCGCGCACCACTACGGCTATACATTGTCATCGCTTCTCCTCCAGAACATTGCCGTCTTTAGAACATTGCCAGAAACCACTTCCAGAGACTCAATTAGTGCAGCTTAACCGCCCCTTAAACGAGCCGTATTGTCCCTAGTGCATCATACGGAAAATTGACGCGATCGCCTTAGAGTCATCGAGCCGCAGCTCACATAAATGCAGACGCTCAACAGATTTACAACAGATTTAGTAGCGGTACTCTTCCTGGTTCATCCACCCCTCATGTCAAAGCTGGTAAAACGGTTGCCAAGCTCTGTACAACCCTTCGACTGTCTCCTGCTGCATCAAGTTCCGAAATAGCCTCTTGCCCAGCAGTCTGGATATGTGTCCACTTGATGATAATTCCGCAGCAAGAGCGTGACATAATAAAATGCTTTTGACTGAGTGTCAGCGCTGAACTGCAAGTGAAAGATTAAGACAGGGGCTGAAGCAGTTGATTCGGCGGCATTTTCAGAAAACCTTCTGGGGTTTTAAGCGTCTCTGATTCACTGGCAGTTCCTTGCCCAAAGTCTATGATCTTAAGTTCTAGCCTCATACTCAGCCAGCTATTGGTGGGATAGAAACCGTGAAAGTTCTGGTTGTTGGCAATGGTGGTCGCGAACATGCGCTCGCGTGGAAGCTGCTGCAATCCCCTCAGGTTCAGCAAGTGACCTGTGTTCCGGGGAACGGCGGGACTGCCCTGATGAAGCGTTGCCAAAACTTGTCCTTGAATGCCGAAGATTTTGAAGGCATTGGGCGCTTTGCCCTGGTAAATGGTATTTCTCTCATTGTGGTGGGACCGGAAGCCCCACTGGCAGCAGGTATTACGGATTATTTGCGCCATCAGCATCTCACGGTTTTTGGCCCCAACCGGATGGGGGCACAGATTGAGGCAAGCAAGGCATGGGCAAAGGCGCTGATGCAGGAGGCAAAAATTCCCACTGCACGCTCAGCCGTGTTTACAGAAGAAGCCGCAGCCATAGCCTATGTGCAGGCTCAAGGTGCCCCGATCGTTGTCAAGGTGGATGGGCTGGCAGCGGGTAAAGGGGTCACAGTTGCAGAAACGGTGGCGGACGCGCAGGCGGCGATCGCGGCTGTTTTTAGTGGGCAGTTTGGCAAGGCGGAAAAACGTGTGGTGATTGAAGAATGCTTGCTGGGACAGGAAGTATCTGTGTTAGCACTCACTGATGGTGTGACCATTCGTCCGCTGTTGCCTGTTCAGGATCATAAGCGCATTGGCGATGGCGATACGGGATCAAATACAGGTGGTATGGGTGCCTATGCTCCCGCTCCGATCGTGACGTCTGCCTTGATGGAGCGCATTCAAACAGAAATCTTAGAACCCACGATTGCGGCTTTAAGGCAGCGCAACATTGATTATCGTGGTGTGCTTTACGCTGGCTTGATGATTACTCCAGCGGGCGATCCAAAGGTCATTGAGTTTAACTGCCGCTTTGGTGATCCCGAAATTCAGGTGGTGCTGCCACTGCTAGAAACCCCGCTAGAAGAACTCCTGCTTGCCTGTGCTCAAAAACGGTTGGCGGAGATGCCACCCATTGCATGGAAAGCAGGTGCCGCTGCCTGTGTGGTCTTAGCCGCAGACGGTTACCCCAATGCTTACAAGAAGGGCGATCGCATCATTGGGATCGATGAAGCAGAGGCAGACGGCGCAGTTGTGTTTCATGCGGGTACCCAGTATAAGCAGCAGGCACTGGTAACAGATGGCGGTAGAGTTTTGGGCGTCACAGCCATAGACGAAACGTTAGATGGCGCGATCGCCAAAGCTTATACAGCGGTCGAGCGCATTCAGTTTGATGGCGCATACTACCGTCGAGACATTGGGCATCGGGTTAGAACTGCTGAGTCTGCTTCTAGTTAGCGTCTTCACTTATAGTGTGAGTAAGCAGATGTTAGGCTTGTGTGCTTAAACAGTGAATGGTCAGACTGTCAAAGTCCGCAACCAACAGCGTTAAACTAAAAAACAACCACATTTCTCATAAACCTTGCTTGCCTTCCTGAGCCAAATTCGAGCCGCGATAGCCAGTTGGTGGTCGGAGTTTACGCTCCAGACCAAACTTATGGCGGCGGCAACGCTGGTGGTTTCCCTCATTATGAGTGGGTTGACGTTTTGGGCAGTCAACACTATTCAAGAGGATGCTCGCCTGAACGATACGCGCTTTGGGCGTGATTTGGGTCTGCTGCTGGCTGCCAACGTTGCACCTTTAATTGACGAAAATCGAACTGAGCTGGCACGCTTCTCCCATCGCTTTTACAGCAGCACCTCCAGCATTCGCTACATGCTCTATGCCGATGCGGATGGCAATATCTTTTTTGGCATTCCGTTCTCTGAGTCGGAAGTGCAAAATTCACTGACCATTCGTCGCAAAATCCATTTACCCGATAACTACGCCGATCATACGGATGTGCCAATGGTGCGGCAGCACATGACACCCGATGGCGAGGTAACGGATGTTTTTGTGCCGCTGGTTAATGAGGGCGAATACAAAGGGGTATTAGCGATCGGCACGAATCCTAACCCTA
>JBBSHC010000460.1:0-4023 GCA_038253425.1 Leptolyngbyales cyanobacterium
GAAGCTGCGGGTCTGCACAAATGAAAGTACCTGAAGACGGTTGCCTGTCATACCTTTAAGCAGCAGCGATTGCCAACGAGGCTAAGCGTCCCATGTACGAAGCTGAAGACGGTTGCCTGTCAAACCTTTAAGCAGCAGCAGAGAACCGAAGGCTAAACCAGCTATGGGCAGTTTTTAGGTAATTCACTCCCTATCATTGGCGCGATCGGTAGGGGTGCTGAGCCAAAATCGAGTCTTGTACTCCGCCTGTTAGCTAAACCAATGCGGCATGAAGCGCTGCTGTTTCCACAGATTGGATCAAAAGAGGTAGCCTATTTATCCCTCACGCCCCTGGTTGAACTGTTGCCGATGCTTCTAGAGAGGAGGTACTACAGCTTTCCAACAAAAAACCTCTGCTTTTGCAGAGGCTAGTTGCGGTATGCAATCCAGTTGCACACTACTCCACGTAAACCCGCTGTGATGAACGTCTTAATAAGCCCGACTGGAAAATTGGTAGTACAAGAAGATAGCGATAATTGCGCCAAGCACAGCAACAATAACCCCCGGAATACTCAAACTTGCGCCTGCTAGCGACAGCGTTCCAGTGGTAACAAGGCTCACAACAGCGCCACCGATAAAGGCACCAACAATACCTAGAACCATTGTAGACAGCAATCCACCGCCCTGAGCACCAGGATAAATCGCTTTAGCGATCGCGCCTGCAATCAAACCGAGCACGATCCAAGCAAGAATGTTCATTTTTTTAACTCCGTTATCTTAGTAAGGTCAACGTAACCAAACAACTAACCGAACCCATCCAGTTGAGATCTGCCGTGAAGAATGAGAGCGGTACAGCATCCTTCTAAAGCCGTTTCAAGATGCAAATAATAGCCGCTTTGCCAGCCGCGATCGCACTACCGGGAGTAAGAAACTGCGGTCTAACAAAAGGCATTGCCACTGGTTTCTTCCTCTATCTTTTTAAAGAGGAAAGGAGATTTGCGAATCATGAGTAGAGGCATTGCCATAAAACAAATAACCCCTTAAAGCAGTCATCAGCACGCGATCAACGGTCTGCTTTGGCGTACACAGTTTCATTGCGTCTACTACTGATTGAGCGCTAGAACGAAACGTTTGGAAGTGGCATTGCACTATACCTGTTACTACGCTGAGCGCAACTGAAGAGCTGCTTTGAAGCATTGCAGCACACACCATTAACCAGCCTTACGAATCGCATCAAACGGTTCGGAACCAAGCGGGCTTGGAACCCAACCTTCGATCGCTTTGCGCTTTGCCAGCAATGGTTCAGAGTGCACAATGGGCAAGCGCAGCACTTCGCGGTAAAGAATGGCATCAACCTGGCTGTAGAGTTTAGCTCTAGCAGCTTTATCACCAGCTTCCCGCGCCTGGTTCAACAGTTGAAAGACGCGATCGCTCTTCCAGTTACTCAGGTCAGCCGTGCCACTAGGACCAAAATGGTAGTACAAAAAGTTGTCAGGATCACCATAATCCCCTGTCCAGCCCATCATGAATGACTGATACCCAGGTGGCTTGAGACGATCGGCTTGGTAAGCTGCCCAGTCCTTTGTTTGCAATGAGACTCGAATGCCCACCGCACTGAGGTCGGCTGCAAACGCTTCGGCAATCGGCTTAGGAGTCGGGTAATAAGGACGAGAGACGGGCATGTACCACAGATCCAGATTGAACCCGTTCGGGTAGCCTGCTTCGGCAAGCATTTGCTTCGCTTTCTGTGGGTCAAAGGGGTAAGCAGCCAGGGTCGCATCTTGAGCCCAACTTAGGGTAGGAGGAGTGAAGTGAGCATCATCCTTACCCAACTCGCCCCAAAAGGCTTTGACGATAGCAGGTCGGTTAATGGCATAGGCGATCGCCAACCGCACCTTTGCATCCGCCAGTGGCTTGTAACCGGGATTCAGCGCCAAAAACCCTACATTGAAGGAAGGACGCAGCACAGCATCAAGGTTGGCATCGCTTTCCACCTCTTTTTTCTGGTCGGGTGCAAGGTCAGCAGTGAAGTCAATTTGTCCTGCCCGAAGTTGGGCTAAGCGAGCCGCTGGATCGGTGATGAAACGAATCACAAGCTGATTGACCTTCGGTAGCCCTGCTTGCCAGTAGGCAGGATTTTTTTCCAGCACGATGCGATCGCCCGTGCGCCACTCTTTGAAGACAAAGGGACCAGTGCCTACTGCCAGGGAACCGGGAGTACCATAATTTGCGCCTGCTTTTTTGATCGCAGTGGGACTAGCAATACCAAAGAAGCCAGCAGCGATCGCGTTGGGAAATCCGGCAAATGGTTGTTTCAAGACGAACTGTACAGTTGCATCGTCTACGACTACCACGCGTTGCAGTAACGAGTCAGGGCTACCTTTAAAGCCACCAAACAGCGTTCCCCAGATTTCGTAAAGCTTACCCGCATTGCGATAGCCATAGGGATGGTTCGGATCCCACCAGCGTTCGACATTGAACTGCACGGCTGTGGCATCAAACGCAGTACCATCGTGAAATTTAACGCCCTGACGCAGCTTAAACGTCCAGGTCTTGCCATCAGGGGAAGCAGACCATGCCGTTGCTAGCGCTGGTTCCAAATCTGTTGTACCGGGCTTGAATGCCATCAGGCGATTGTAAAGCTGATCCTGCACAATCACAGAATTGCCATCAGTGATGTTGCCCGACTCCAGATTAATCGGTTGCCCCACCGAGCCATAGACCAACGCCCCGGTTGGCACTGGAGTAGTGGTGCCGCTAGATGTTGATGCCCGTTCTTGCCCCGCTGTGCAATTAGTGAGAGCGATCGCGCCAACAAACACAATTGCTAACCAGAGCGATCGCCAGCGCCGATAAAATGGCATCAATTGCCGCATTATGATCCGTTCCTCACAAAAAAGCCTCACAAGAAGGCTTAAAAACTTTCCCCATTCCTCATCCGTTCGCCGTGCGCGCATGCTTCACCATGTCAATCAACGTATGGTGAGCATCGTCAGCATCCTGCAAAACATGATCAAACAGAACGCGGGTAGGAGTTGCGGTGCCGTTAACCTGAGTGAGTAGATCCATACCGTGGGCATCGATCGCGACCATTTCAGCCGTTGTGGCGTCAGTGACGTTACCAAAAGCTTTGGCATACAACAGTACTGCCTCGGCGTGGTCATCGTTCATGTGGCGACAGATGCGATCGCTAATCTGGGGTGAAAAGGCTTCAGACATAGTTGAGTACGCTTTGTTTCTAATGTTTCTAAATCAACAATTTAAGCTAACGCGAATGAGCGCTGAACGCCCGTAACCAATGATTATATTGAGTTAATCCCTGCGATCGTGCTACGGCTCTTTAGATCGCTTTAGCTTTTTCTACGGATGAAATACTCAGCCGTGTTTTCAGTCGGTGTGCGATACAGAAAGAGTTCATTGCCATCAGGCAGGCGGTAAAGACGATAGATCGCTTCACCAACCGTTAACTGTCGCTCGCGTGGAATGCCACGATTTTCAGGGAAATACCCGCCGCGTCTCACCACGGTGTAGTGATCAAGGATAACGGCTGCGTCGTTGACGATGGTGCTAAAAGTGCCGCCTGCAAAATTGGGATCGGTTTGCAATGCTGCTAAGCTACCACCTGAAAGTATGGTGTCGCGTGTAGCCAATGCCTTTACCTGATTGAGCAGAAGCACTCCACTCCGCGTTAAGGTTTGGGCAGAGACGGGTTGATTTAAGATAGCAATCAATGTGGTGGCGATCGCCCACTTAAGTAGCGCCCACTTAAATAGCCAACGACATCGCTCCATCGTTTTCCTCCTTCCTGCCTACAACAGTGAATCAATTGCACTAAAATTAGCGTTTAATGCGCACGTTTCCTCTCTTCATAGCGCCATCAACCATACTTCAACCAATCCGTTCAAGGATAGCGCTCGACGCACAAAAACAATCGCTCTTTGATTGTCCTGCAACATCCAACGGTTTTTCAAGTCCCCTATTTCAAGTCCATGCACTGACTGGGCTTTTACAAATTGGGTCGGCTTGTAGGGATTGGGTTGGCTC
>JBBSHC010000461.1:0-4011 GCA_038253425.1 Leptolyngbyales cyanobacterium
AGCCGGAGAAACCTGGAAGGTTAGATAAAACGACTGATTGACGATTTTGACACGCAACTGAGCATCCAACACCAGCAGTGGCTCTCGCACAGTTTCAAAAATGCTTTGAGCGTAGGTTAGGGATGCTTGTAAGATTTCCCGTGATTGCTGTTCTGTGGTTAAAGCGATGTCGTGCTTTGGGCTTGAAGGTATCACTTGAGTCCCTTTTTAAATAGGTTCGATTGTTAAGACGATGGCAGCTTATGGGCTAGGTGCACTGCACACGCTCAAAACAGAGTCAATGGTCCGCTTGTGTCTACCGCGATCGCTAGCGTCTTGGGGCTGCTTCTTGTTGCATCAAGCCGTGCGTGTTCAGCAATGAGTTGCTCTGTTGCGATCGCATCCACTGGCTTGGAAAATAAATAGCCTTGACCATAGTCACAGCCCAAGGCTCTGAGATGGGAGAGTTGTTGTTGGGTTTCAATACCTTCTGCTACGACATTCATACTTAAGTTCCAGGCAAGGGCCGCAATCGTTCGCACCAGTTCTAGCTTCTCAAGCTCGACATCCATCCTGGTAACGAACGATCGATCGATTTTGAGCGTATCGATGGGAAACCGATACAGATAACTGAGGGAGGAATAACCCGTGCCAAAATCATCGATCGATAGCTGAATGCCTAAGGCTTTGAGCTGTTGCAGCATGGCGATCGTAGCCTCTGCATTTTCCATGATGGAACTTTCAGTAATCTCTAGCTTTAAAGTGTTAGGATTCAGCCCCGTTACCTGCAAAATTTGCTCTACCCGCTCAACGACATCCGGCTGTGTGAGCTGCTTACCCGACAAGTTGACGCTCATACCAAGGGGTGGATTGACGGCAAACTGCTGTTGCCAAACTTGCATTTGACGGCAGGCTTCCTGTAAAACCCACCAGCCGAGGGGGATGATCAAACCAGTGTCTTCTGCGGTTGGAATAAACTCTCCTGGCGCAACCATCCCTCGCTGCGGATGCCGCCACCGCACCAGCGCCTCAAACCCAACTAGCTTATTATTCCTGAGTAAAACAATTGGTTGGTAGTGCAGCTCAAACTCCTGTCGTTCGATCGCATGGCGTAGATCGGTCTCAAGCTGTAAGAGGGCAACCGCTTGAGCGTGCATACTTTTATCAAACATCTCATACCGCGACTTGCCTAACGCTTTGGCTCGGTACATGGCGACATCCGCATCACGGAGAATATCTTCTGGTTGCTCATACCCCGTCGAACTCAGTGCAATGCCAATGCTGACCGTGGCAAACATTTCATGCCCACTCAGGTCAAATGGTTGTGCTAAATCTGTTTGAATGCGGTCTGCCACCCGTGTTGCATCACTTGCGCTCTCAATGCCCTCTAGCAAAAGCACAAATTCATCGCCGCCTAGTCGAGCAACCGTGTCTTCAGCTCTTATACAAAGCTGTAGCCGCCGCGCGATCGCAATTAAAAGCTGATTACCGATGACGTGCCCCAGGCTATCATTCACCAGCTTGAAGCGGTCCAGATCGAGGAACAATACTCCGAACAAGTAATCCTCATGGCGCTTGCCCCGTTCGATCGCCCGTTGCAGCCGATCCATAAACAAGGCACGGTTTGCCAGACCAGTTAACGTATCATGCAGCGCATCGTGCAGCAGTTGTTTCTCCGTCCGCTTGCGGCTGGTGATATCCGTCAAAGAACCTGCAATCCGTACTGTCTTGCCGCCATCCTGGACTGCTAACCCACGGCATAGCATCCAGCGGTAGGTGCCATCCCGATGCAGCATCCGGTGCTCACTTTCAAAGTCGGGTGTCAGTGCTGAGAAATGGGCAAGCAGCTCCTTTTTCACCTGCTCAAAGTCTTCCAGATGAATCCGGTTAAACCATTCATCCAGACTATTGCCAATTTTGTCTTCCTCCCACCCCAGCATTGATTTCCAGCGTGGCGAAAAATACACCTGGTTCGTCTTCAAGTTCCAATCCCACAGTCCATCTTTGGCACCTTGCACCGCAACGGCATAGCGCTCTTCGCTCTCCCGCAACTCAACTTCTGCCCGTCGCCGATGGGTAATGTCTTGAAAGGTGACAACCGTGCCCATCAGCACCCCATGCTCCAAAATTGGTGTACTAATGTATTCCACCAAGAAACTGGTGCCATCACTGCGCCAGAACACTTCTTCGTTGACATCATGGAGAAAGCATTGGTCAGCGGCTGACCCAACCGGACCGCTTTTCCAATACAGCGTGCCCTTCGGCTGCGATGAATGCACCAAGCCGGGGATGATCCTCCCCACTAGTGCGTCAGCCTCCCAGCCCAGCATTTGGGCAGCTACTGGGTTAATAAAGGTGAGCTTGCCTTCTAAATCCAGACCATAAATGCCTTCTCCAGCCGAATTTAGGATCAACTCATTTTGACGACGCAGGCGATCGAGGACAGCTTCAGCCTGTTTGCGGGCAGTCACATCCGTCTGTAAACCCACGAAATTGATGAGCGTGCCATCCTGATCAAAAACTGGACTAATGGTTAACTCATTCCAAAAAGGCGTGCCATCCTCACGGTAATTGAGCAATGTACCCGTAAAGGTCTGTTGATGGGCGATCGCCTGTCGCAATTCATTCACTGTGTCAGGGTCAGTCTCTGGACCTTGCAGAAAGCGACAGTTCTTCCCCAAGACCGCTTCGGCAGTATAACCAGTGATGGCTGTAAAGCCAGGGTTCACAAAGATAATCGGGTTGCCAGGTAGGGTTGGATCACTCAGCGTCACGCCTGTGCCAATGTGAGAGATTGCCGCCGCAAGCCGACTGTTTTCATGTACAGCCTGCTTTAAAGCAACTTCGACCTGTTTTCGCTCGGTGATGTCCGTAACGATGCCGTTAATGCGCGTTGTTTTCCACCCGGCATCGCACACCAGATAGGCACGATCTCGCACCCAACGAAGTGTGCCATCAAGCTGTAGGATCCGATATTCCAGATCTTTAGAGCCGCTTTGCAAAAGCTCCTGTGACGCCTGTTCCACCCAAGTCCGATCGTCTGGATGAACCACCTCAAACCAGAGGTCAGGGTTAGCCGCAAACTCACTGGCAGATCGCCCATAGAGGGTATGAACTGCCGAACTCATGTAGAGCATTTCAAAGGTGGGCGCGGCTGCCGACCAAACCACATCTTTCAGTGAGCCTAAAATGCCCTCCAGTTGTGATTCGCTCTTGTGCAGCGCTTCTAAAGTGCGGTTGCGTTCGATCGCATAACGAATCGATCGTTCTAAGAGCGGGGCATCAATGCGTCCCTTGATTAGATAGTCTGCTACACCTGCTTTCATCGCCGCCAAATCGAGGGCTTCATCCGACTGACCAGTCAAGAGAATAATCGGCGTTCTGCACCCATTTAGAAGGGCAGCTTGCAAAAACTCCAATCCGTCGTGCTGTCCCAGACGGTAATCAACGAGATAAATATCATGTTGATGATTGGCAATGCTCTCTAATGCCGCTTCGTACGTCGCCACCCAGTCGAGAGCAAACGTTACTTGCTTAATTTGAGAGAGCAAACTGCGGGTAATGAGGTAGTCCTCTTCGTCATCCTCGACTAAAAGAACGTTAACTGTACGAGAACACATATAGCAAGGCTCACTGAAAGGCGGGTATACACAGGGCAGTAGTGGGGAGATGCAACCAATACAGAACGCGCTTGATGACAGCAGGATCATCTCTTTCGCCGTTACACCCGTCTTTCAAGCAAGCAGTCTGAGAAACGAATGCGGCGTTGTGATCTAAGTGTGCCCCGTCTGCTCGTTGGTATACCCCTTTACATTCAGCATAGGATGAGGCATTTACGATCGCCATCTGGTAAAACCGAAAATTGTTTACGCGTCATGTCTGCTCGGTTGGGGTTGCCACTCTAGGTTAAAGCGGCGCTAAGCCTCTTGAGCTAAGAACCCTGGGCTGCCGCTGTAGGCGCAGGACTGTTCCTACAGACGGAGAAAATAGTTACAAAGCTTTAACTTTGTATACAAAACAAAAGGCTCCTAT
>JBBSHC010000462.1:0-4008 GCA_038253425.1 Leptolyngbyales cyanobacterium
AGGTGTTTTTTGAGCCGTATACCGAAAAAGTTTGGGGCATTCCTTGCAATCGCCTTTCGGCAACCTGGGCATCGCAACGCATTGGCATGCCTAGCTTGTGGCGGGCGGTTCGACACGCGATCGCGCCACCCAAAGATCTACCAGCAACAGCAATTTCAGAATTTTACTACCCGCGTGCTGGGTTCGGCATGATTCCAGCGGCGCTAAAAGCAGACATCCTTGCAATGGGTGGCATCATTCATACCAGTGCAACGGTGTCGTGTCTGAAGCCCATTGACGATCGCTTTGAGGTAACAGTACAGCATCACGATGGCTGTGCGGAAACGATGACAGCAGAGCGGGTTATTTCCACCATTCCGCTCAACTTTCTATTGCAGACCATTCCCCCTGATCTGGGCAGTCAGCCAGTTTTAGACGCCTTTGACCTGGAGTATCGGGATCTAATCTGTCTTTTCGTAGCGTTGAAGAAAAAGCAGGTCAGCCAGGATAGCTGGACGTACTTCCCCATGAAGCAGCTGCTCTTTGGGCGCACTCACGAACCCAAAAACTGGTCGCCTGAAATGGTGCCTGATGATGACCATACTTCACTAGCGATCGAGATCTTTTCGAGCCGGGGAGAAGCCATTTGGGAAATGCCAGATGACGCTTTGGTTGATCAAGTGGCAGCACAGATGACCCGGATTGGCTGGATTAAACGTGAAGAGATTAAAAAGAGCTGGGTACTGCGAGTGCCCTATGCGTATCCGGTCTACCACGTTGGCTATGAAGCAAAACTGCGTCAAGTGACTGACTATCTGGGGCAATGGGAAAAGCTCCATCTGGTCGGCAGAACGGGTTCATTTCATTACATGAATAGTGACGGTGTCGTAGAAGACGTTTTTCGTCTCATGGAGACACTGTTTGCAGAGGGTGCAGCAGCCGTAAAACCACTCGCCGCTGAAGCGGGTCGTTGGATGTAACGCTGCTAACTTCAGTCTTAAGGATAAACGAATGGCTACGCGACCCTTTCTTTCCATTATTGTGCCCGTGTATAACGGGGGCGACCCTTTTGTTCAGTGTTTAGCTGCCATTCAGCGATCGCGCGTATTGGCATGGGAATTCATTGTGGTTGACGATGGCTCGACCGATCGCTCCGCTGCGATTGCAAAAACCTTCGGTGCAACGGTTTTAAAGACGGGCGGCAGATTAGGTCCTGGCTCGGCACGTAATTTGGGCGCGCATCATGCTCAAGGCGACTACCTCTGTTTTCTGGACGCTGATTGTGAGGTGTGTCCGGATGCGTTGTCTCTGCTGGTGCAAACACTAAAGCAACACCCAACCATTGATGCTGTGTTTGGCTCTTACGACGATGCACCCGCCGCCGCTAACTTTGTAGCGCAATATAAAAACCTGCTGCATCACTATGTCCATCAAACGGGCTGTGAGGAAGCGACAACGTTTTGGGCAGGCTGTGGAGCGATTAAGCGATCGACGTTTTTAGCGGTTGGTGGCTTTAATGTGCAGCGATACAAGCGTCCCAGTATTGAAGATATTGATTTGGGCTATCGCATTCGGCAAGGTGGGGGCACGATTTATCTGGCAAAGCATGTGCAAGTCAAACACCACAAAGCCTGGTCGCTCAAAAGTCTGGTGAAAACGGATGTGTTCGATCGCGGTATTCCCTGGACAAGGTTACTGCTACAGAATAAGGCAAATTTTGTGAATGATTTGAATTTGCAAGTGTCTAACAGAATCAGCGTAGTTTTAACTTACAGCTTGCTGACGCTAGCGATCGCAAGTTTGTATCAGTTTGAGCTGACGTTCCTAGCTGTTTTTAGCGCGATCTGGCTACTGATCCTCAATGCCAATGTCTACCGCTTTTTCCGTGAAAAAAGAGGCATTCTCTTTGCCTTAAAGTCCATCGCTCTGCATTGGTTGTACTACTTGTATAGTGGCATTGCGTTGCTTTTAGGTACGTTGCTGCATTGGCAATATGTGGCAGGTCAAAAGTTTATCTTAGTAAGAAGTTTGAAGCGAACCATCAAGTTTTACTTGCTGGCAGGTGAACTATGACTAGTAATTTGATGTCTGAGCAGCCCCTAGTTTCAGTTATTATTCCTGCCTACAATGCAGAAGCGTTTATTCAGGAAACCTTACGTTCAGTCTTAGCCCAAACCTATACCAATTTAGAGGTTTTAGTCGTTGACGATGGCTCACACGATCGCACGGCTGAAATGGTTAAAGGTTTTGTAAAGCAAGATGCACGGGTAACGCTACTACAGCAGCCCAATGCAGGCGTTGCTGCCGCTCGAAATTTAGCCATTCAACAGGCAAAGGGCGAATTTATTGCCCCGATCGATGCTGACGACATCTGGTTTCCTCAAAATATTGCAAAACAAGTGCAGCGTTTCGTTGAATCTAGCGCTGATGTTGGACTGGTGTATTCGTGGTCTTTAGATATTGATGAACATGATTTGCCGATCGGAGAAATTCATGCGGCTCGTGTTGAAGGTGATGTCTATTTAACCCTGCTTTGTCACTACTTCTTAGCAAATGCGAGTGCTTCACTCATTCGTCGAAGTTGTTTAGAAAAAGTTGGAACTTACAATTGTAAATTCAGAAAAAATCACGCTCAAGGCTGTGAAGATTGGGATCTTTATTTACGGCTTGCAGAAGAGTTTGAGTTTCGATTTGTGCCTGAATTTCTAGTGAGCTATCGGAAGATTCAACACAGTATGTCTTGCAACTACAGTTCTATGGCAAAATCGCATACATTAATGTTGCAATCAGTTCGCCAAAATCATCTAAACCTCCCTGAGTTTATCTATCGATTATCAAGTAGTAGCTTTTATATTTATCTAGCCCGTCAGTGCCATCAAAAAAGTGACTATAGAAACACACTAACTTGGTTGAAGAAAGCCTTAAAAATTGATTTTATTATGGTCTGTTTAAGAACTGAGTTATATACGCTATTAATCAAAAGCTTGTTGAAGCCTAATCTTCAGTCGATAGCCTCGATTAAGCCAAACTACCACCTTTATAAATGGCTCCAAGAGCGTTGGAAGCCGAGTCGCTACAGAAAGCCAGCCTTGAATTTTACTGAACGGGAATTGAATCAATCTAAATTCACTTTAGAAGTTCTATTGCACAAATGTCTGCCCGTGCTTGTATCAACGGCTTTACAGCTAAGAATTAAAAAGCAAGAGTTTCAACGTTCTTTTAATTATCGAAGAAGTTTGTAGAGGAAAAAATGGCAACTGCTGTTCTTGATATTGATTTACAGAAGCTTCCACCCGTCATCACGGGATTAGAACGCTATAGCAAGGCATATGCTTTGATCCGCTTGAACGGACAGCCGATCGGTAAAACCTACTTGACCGTTTCTAACGGACGGATTGGCAGAACTGAACTGCGAGAGACTGTGCTGAATGCTGTTGGCTCAAACCTCGAAAAAACCTGGCTCCATCACTACTTAAATTGGGATGGAATTAGTTGTAAAGACTTTACACCTCCCAAAGCAACGGTAGCGGTTTGTAGCCGCGATCGACCCGAAGATCTCCGACGTTGCCTTGATGCACTGATGCGTTTGCCAGATGATGAGCAGGAAGTGCTAGTAGTTGATAACTGCCCTTCAACCGATGAAACACAGCGGATTGTAGAGAGCTACAAATGTGTGCGCTATGTACGCGAAGAGCGCCCTGGACTCAACAATGCCCGGAATCGAGCACTACAAGAAGCGACGCATGAAGTGATTGCTTTCACAGATGATGATGCGACTCCCGATTCAAATTGGCTGAGAGCGCTCTTACGAAACTTTCACGATCCAATGGTGCTATGTGTGACAGGTTTGACAATGCCGCTGGAGCTGGAAACTGAAGCCCAGGAGTGGTTTGAGCAGTACTGCCCTTTTGGCAAAGGCTTTGAGCGAGTTGTTTTCAGAGGAGATAGACAAAATCCTATCGCAACGGGACGAGTGGGGGCAGGAGCTAATATGGCTGTGCGTCGCAGCCTACTTAAGTTAGTTGGTTC
>JBBSHC010000463.1:0-4004 GCA_038253425.1 Leptolyngbyales cyanobacterium
CGCTCACGAAATCAACAATCCAGTTAATTTTATTCACGGCAACCTGCTTCACACCAGCGAATACACACATGATTTGCTGCGGCTACTCGGTGCCTATCAGCAGGCATATCCTGAACCATCGCCTGCGGTCAAAGCAGCGATCGACGTGAGCGATCTAGAGTTTCTGAACGAAGATTTGCCCAAAATGCTGTCGTCCATGAAAGTCGGTGTCGATCGTATTCGTCAGCTTGTCTTGTCGCTGCGGAACTTTGCGCGCTTAGACGAAGTGGAAACAAAGCCCACCAACATTCACGAAGGCATTGATAGTACGCTGCTGATTTTGCAAAGCCACCTGAAACCAAAAGCCGATCGTCCTGGCATCCAAGTCATCAAGGAATACGGCGATTTTCCTCCGCTTGAATGCTACGCCGGACAACTCAATCAGGTATTTATGAATCTGCTGAGCAATGCTATTGATGCTCTGGAAGCAAAAACAAATCTGGAAGCAAAAACAAAGTTGGATCACGCTAGTAACGCAGTACTGCCGACAATTCGCATTCAGACGGCAAAACTAGGTGACAACTGGCTGAGCATTGAGATCACCGATAATGGACCCGGTATCACCGACAGCGTCAAACAACGTATTTTCCAACCGTTCTTTACTACCAAAGCCGCTGGCAAAGGGACAGGGCTGGGTCTATCCATCAGTCATCAAATCGTAGTCGAAAAATATAATGGTCAACTTGAGTGCATGTCTGTACCTGGAAAAGGCACCACGTTCCGAGTCAAGATTCCGCTAGGTCAGCGTCAAAAAAGCCTGGTTGCGTGAGCGCTCTCCAGTAAAAGTAGAGAATTTCTAGTAAATAGCTCGATTGTGTGTTACTTTTAAGAGCGGCGTCTAAACAAGACATACCGCAACGGGTTGCTAGCTCAGTGGTAGAGCATTCGGCTTTTAACCGACTGGTCCCGGGTTCGAATCCCGGGCAACCCATTTTAGCCTTACAAATGCAAAACTTGCTCTTCCCAGGCAAGAGAAACTTTTGTGCAAGCCTTAGATCAACCGATCAGGGGTCGAGTGTTTTGGGGTACTTTCATCGGCGGTAACAGCAGCGATCGGCAGTGGTAAGACTGGCGTCGGTTCAACATTAGGTACAATCCAGTCGCTGGCTTGGCTGAGAGAATAAAAGCCACCGCAGAGCAATAAGCGATCGCCCACCTGCAAATCACTGGCTCCATCAGGAAAGCGAATAAATTTGCCTTCCCGTCGAATTGCCTGCACCAACACGCCAAACTGGCGGCGAATGTGCAGCTCTGCCAGGGTTTTACCAGCGACAGGGCTAACTTCTGGCACCAGCAACCACTGACAAGACGCATTTTCAGCAGGAACCGCCGCTTCTCCTTTTGCCAGTTCATCAAAGGCAGCAAGCTCAGCAGGTTCTCCGACTACCAGCAAGCGATCGTCCGCTTGCAACAGCGTTTTGGCATCGGGGTAGTCTATCTCTTCACCATCAACCCGCTGGATTGCCATCAAGCTTACGCCTGTCAGACGACGTAGATCCGTTTCTTCTACGGTCATGCCAATCAACGGCGAACTGGTTGGTAGAGGATACCAGCGATTATTCAGGTCTTGTGTTGCTTCTTTAAGCTCTCGCGATACTTGCCGAAACGGTCGCTCAGAGCGCAAATCCATGTAATGAGAGCTACGAATTTGCTGCACTTGCCGCTGAATCACGGGTAACGGCAAGCCAATGCCTGTTAAGAGATGAGATGACAGTTCCAGACTCGCTTCAAACTCCGGCTGTACCACTTCTTTAGCGCCCAATTGATAGAGCAGCTCAATGTCTTTGTCTTGATTGGCCCGCACCACCACATCTAGATCAGGAGCCAGTTCCAACGATCGCTTGAGGCAAAGACGCGTACTCATCGGGTCGGGCAATGTAATCGCCATACCCTGAGCCGTATCAACCCCCGCTTTTTCCAGCACATGCAAACTGGCAGCATTGCCATAAATATAAGCAATCCCTGCCTCGCGCACTTCCTGAATGCGTTGTTCCGATTGGTCAATCACAACGACGGGATAGCTGTGTTCACGTAGAAGCTGCACGATGTTGCGTCCGACCTGCCCGTAGCCGCAAACGACGACATGATTTTGTGTGGGTAGCTCGTCTGCTACTTCCAGAGCAACATCGGTGCGTTCCATATACCCCTTCAGCCAGGGGATCGCCTCTGCCCAGGCAAAGAGTTGGGGAATGAACCGCAGGATAAAGGGCGTCAGCACTAGCGTTACGGCAGTCGTCCCCAAAATCAGCAGATAAACCCGCCGCGAAACGAGTCCCAGTGATTGCCCTTCGCTCGCCAGCACAAAGGAGAATTCCCCAATCTGCGCCAGACCCAAACCTGCGGTTAATGCGGTTTTGAGGGGATAGCGGAAGAGCACCACAAGCGGCGTGACGATGAGAAACTTGCCAACGAAAACCAGCGCTACCAGCCCTAAAATCAGCTCCAGGTTATTCCACAAGAAAACAGGATCGATCAACATGCCGATCGCGGCGAAAAACAAGCAAGCAAAAATGTCGCGCAGGGGTTCTACATAGGTGAGGGTCTGATCTGCGTACTCCACCTCCGAAATCATCAGTCCTGCGACAAAAGCGCCCATTTCAATCGACAGCCCGAGATGTTCGGTCAGCAGCGCAATCCCCAAGCAGATAGCAACCACGCCCAACAAAAATAGTTCCCGGCTTTCGGTGCGTGCCAGTAGCCGTAGCACATGCGGAATCACCCAAATGCCAGCAACCACCGCACCCAGACCCAACAGCCCCGTTTGCAGCAGTGCCCAACCCACTGCCAACCCAAGTTCTTCAGCAGGCTTGTCAAGGGCAGGTAGCACCGCTAGCATCAAACCCAATGCCAGATCTTGCACGACTAAGATGCCCAGCATGACCTGTCCGTGGGGCGTCGCCGTCTCGTTTCGCTCCATCAAACACTTCAGCACCACTGCTGTAGAAGAGAGGGAAAGAATCGCACCGAGAAACACGCCTTGTGGGGGTGAAGTCACCCAACCCATACCCAGGGAGACTAGCGCTGTAATCGCAATCGTTAGAACGATTTGTAAACCGCCCCCACCCAGGCTGATGCCTTTAACTTTCTTTAGCTCTGAGAAAGAAAACTCGACTCCCAGGGCAAAGAGCAGAAACGCGACACCAAACTGTGCCAACGTCTCAACCTGGATCAATTCTTTGATGAGTCCTAGCCCTGCTGGACCCACAACCACCCCTGCCAGCAGGTAACCCAGCAAGATCGGTTGGCGCAGCAGTGCAGCTAAGATGCCCCCAGCGGCAGCGGCAGCTAGCACCGTGACCAAATCAACAATGAGTCTAAAGTCTTCCTGCACGGCAGTTAAATATTAAAAAACGTATCGATTGCTCTCACTTTCAGAATACAAACTTTTCGTAACGAACGGGGAGACGAAGATTGAATTTTCAGTGCGATCGCTGCGTTTCGGGCAACAACTGTCTACAAAGTGCCGCTGTTCGCTTGCACCTGACACGCTCAGAAAGTTAAGCAATTTCCTGAATTCGCACTTCAGCCATAGAAACGAGAGCATAGGAGCGCTATTCTAGCTTCCAATGGTTCGGAAACGAGACGAAACTGACGTTATGCCTACTCTGCTTCAAACTCATTCAGTACGGTCACGCCGCTTCGCTGTAAGTCGATCGCCCGCGATGCTTTTTAGCAGTACAGTCGTCGCAGCCACCACCGCCGTTTTCGCTCTTGCAACCCCTGGTAAGGCGCTGCAAATCCAGGTCTCCCCCACCAACCCTCAACTGGGCGATACGCTATCCGTAACGGTGGAGTACGATACTCCCAATACCACTCCGCCAATGGTGTCACTCGGTAAGCAAAGTTACGCCACCTTTCCGGTGGGTGACAATCGGTTTCGGGCACTACTGCCAACCACTCCACTTGATAAACCAGGCACGTTACAACTGCGGGCAACTGGTAATCAGGAGTCTGCCAATCTCGCC
>JBBSHC010000464.1:0-3991 GCA_038253425.1 Leptolyngbyales cyanobacterium
CATCGAACCTTTTACCCATTTTCTCGCGTCGCAAATTGTGATTGTGTCGCAAACAAATACCCCATCGGCTGGAGTTTCAACGGTTTTTAATTGACTATCTTCAGCGTGGTTTCCCTGACCCCTTTGGTACTTTTTACATGATTTCAAACTCCGATCCCCGCTGTGTTAGTCCGTCCTTTGCGACCGAACCAAGCGTGAAGGGGCCACACCTAAAGCAGGATGGCGATGAGGCTGCTGGGACTGCTGCTTTGCATTCTAAAACTCATGGGTTAGTGCCCGACCAGGGACAAAGCGCTGATCCCTTGCAGACAGCGCAGGGCGTTTATGTCACGGTACATGGACATTTTTATCAGCCGCCGCGTGAGAATCCTTATCTGGATGCGATCGAGCGTCAGCCCAGCGCCACTCCCTTCCACGACTGGAACGAGCGGATTCACCATGAATGCTACCGCCCTAACGCGTTTGCCCGCATCCTGAATGAGCAGGGAGACGTGATTGGGATCGTTAATAATTACGAGTTTCTTAGCTTTAACATTGGTCCCACGCTCATGAACTGGCTAGAGCGCCATGACGTGGAAACCTATCAGCGCCTTTTGGAGGCAGATCGTAAAAGCTGTGCCCGACTGAATGGACATGGCAACGCGATCGCTCAGGCTTACAACCACATCATTCTGCCGTTAGCGAACGATCGCGACAAGCACACTCAAATTCGATGGGGCAAGGCAGATTTTCATTCCCGTTTTGGGCGTGCTCCCGAAGGGATGTGGCTGGCAGAAACTGCGGTTGATTACGCCACTCTCGAAGCGCTGGTTGCCGAAGGGATCAAGTTTATTATCCTTGCGCCATCGCAAGCCCAGCGTTGCCGTCCCTTGCCGACCGATGACCAGCCCGTAACGCAATGGCTAGAAGTTGGTGGTAGCCAGATTGATCCCACTCGTCCCTACCGCTGTTTTCTGAAGGGTGCGGCAGCCTCCACTCCCCACTCCCGTTCGACTGACGCTCACGGAAGTCCACTCCCCGATCCCTTTATCGACATCTTCTTCTATGACGGTCCCATTTCTCGTGATATGGGCTTTGACAGCGCCTTGAGTAGTTCTTACCATCTGGCAGGGCGGTTGGGGCAAGCAGTACGCGGGGATCATCGACCCTCTCAACTCATCGCAGTTGCTACCGATGGCGAAACGTTTGGGCACCACAAAGGCGGCACCGAGAAGTGCCTTGCCTATGCGTTTGTACGCGAATTTCCAGAGCGCGGTTGGACGGTGACGAATTTCGCCCACTACCTGTCGCTGCATACGCCTACCTGGGAAGTTGAACTGAAGCCTGTGACTGCCTGGAGCTGTAGCCACGGCGTCGATCGCTGGCAGGATGATTGCGGCTGTGGCGGCGGTGGACTCTGGAACCAGCAATGGCGTCGTCCACTACGCGATGCCCTCGATTGGCTGCGAGATCAGTTGATCAAAGTGTATGAAGAGGCAGGCAAAAAGCTGTTTCGTGACCCCTGGCTGGCGCGAGATGAATACATTCAGGTTATGCGCGATCGTAGCCTGACCACTCTTGCCCGCTTTCTGGCGCGTCACCAAACTCATAAATTCACCGCCTCTGAACGGGTAGATGCTCTACACCTGCTAGAAATGCAGCGTCATACACTTTTGATGTATACCAGTTGCGGCTGGTTTTTTGACGAGCTATCGCGCCCTGAAGGTGTCCAGGTTCTGCGGTACGCGGCGAGAGCGCTCGAACTGGCAGGTGAAGTGACGGGCATCCAGTTAGAGAAAGCTTTTGTCAAGCGGTTGGCACTGGCTCCCAGTAACGTCGAATGCTTTAAAGATGGAGCCGAAGTCTATCGGCAGTTGGTAAAAACAGCGCAGATCAGCATGGAGCAAGTAGCGGCTCACTACGCGATCAGTTCCCTGTTTACCACCTATGCCAAAGAACATCAGATTTACTGCTACACCGCTAACCAACTTAATTATCAGCTTCAACGGATGGGATCACTGACGTTGGCGATCGGGCAACTCCAGCTTGTTTCAGACATCACCCGCGAAAGTACCCATTTAGTGTTTGCAGTGGTTCATCTCGGCGGCTGGGATTTCCACTGCTGCATTCAGCCGTTCTCCGGTCGGCGAGACTATGCCGAGATAAAAGAGCAATTGTTTGAGGCCATCAAGCAGGCAAGCGCTGCTCAAACCATCCTGGCGATGAATGAATGCTTTGGCAAGCAGTCACACAGTCTCCAAAGTTTATTTGCAGAAGAGCGGCACCGCATCATGCGCTTGTTGACCCACGAAACATTGACGCGCCTGGATCAGCTTTATACTCAGGTCTATCGAGATAACTATGGTATCTTGATGGCGTTTCACCGGGATGAACTAGCCGTGCCACAGGAACTTCAGGTCGCCGCAGAAGTGGCGCTGAGTCATCGAGTGCTGCTTGCGTTGAGGGCATTGGAGCAGGAGAGCAGCGATGTCTCTAGCGAATCGACAGCCGGAACCAACCGCTTACTAGAATTGGAAGCGATCGCTACCGAAGCAACCCATCTTCACTGCCAACTGAAGCTGCCAGAGGCACAACAAGCGCTGGAACGGCTTATTCTGCGATCGCTGTGGCATCTGCTCTACAACTTCGACTCCAAAATGGCTGCAACCGAGCAGCAACGTTTAGAACGACTGCTTGCTCTCGCAAACCAAATGCAGCTCAATGTTTCGTTGGCACACGCGCAAGAACTGTATTTCCAGCGTCTGCATAGCTGGCTGATTCCGCAGTGTCGCTACTGGCTCGCTAACGCGGGTCAACCTGACGCTCAAACAGACATCAAACCACCCATTCGGTTAGCTGATTTACGATCTCTCCTGGTGTTGGGGCATAGCCTTTCAGTTGATGTATCAGGCTGGCTCAACCAACTCCCTTAAGTACCGTTCATCCCTGCAAAGGGTTGGAAATCGCCTTTAAAGCCAGATCAATATTTAAAGCCAGATCAGTATGTGAGCAAGCATGAGTCTGTGAGTTGAAAAGCCAAAAACTAGCATCTCTTACTGCCGCCTAAAAATGGCATCGGCGACCTGGCAAACTGCTTTGATTTCACGCACATCATGAATGCGGATGAGATCGGCTTTACCTGCGATCGCCGCACAACACGCCGCTGCCGTGCCCCAAACTCGTGCTTTGGGATCGGGTTGGTTTAAAATATGCCCAATAAAGCGTTTGCGCGATGGTCCCACCAAAAGAGGGTAATGAAGGGCGCGAAATTCAGACAGACGATGCAGCAGCTCTAGATTTTGCTCAACGGTTTTGGCAAAGCCGATACCAGGGTCGATCGCAAGCTGAGAACGGTCAATACCACAGGCGATCGCGGCGTCAATGCGCTCACTCAGGAACCGAGCAATATCGCCGATTAAATCGTCATAGTCTGTTAACTGCTGCATCGTTTGCGGGTTGCCACGAATGTGCATCAGCACAATAGGTACGCCCAAAGCCGCGACAGTAGGCAGCATTGCAGCATCAAAGGTTGCACCCGAAATATCATTCACAATGTCAGCTCCAGCCACAACTGCTGCCTTAGCCACCGCTGCGCGGGTTGTATCAACGGAAAGGGGAATGTCTGTTTCTTGCCGTACTGCCTGAATCACGGGCAACACCCGATCGAGTTCTTCATCCAAAGAAATCTCAACTGCCTGCGGACGAGTAGACTGCCCGCCAATATCCAGCACATCTACACCCGCTTCAACAAGCTGACGGGCATGAGCGATCGCGGCTGTGCGGTCATAGAACAACCCCCCATCGCTAAAACTGTCCGGGGTCACATTGAGCACGCCCATCAAATAAGTTCGTTCTCCCCAGGTGAAACGGTGCTGGCGGACTTGCCAAAAGTGCGGTGTCGAGATGATTGCAGACATTTAAGATGGAATGTTGTCCATTAAAAAGTAATTTGTCCAACTTACAGCATGTTTAAGAGGATGTCTTAAAAGTATTTTTGTCATTTTGAGTCGAG
>JBBSHC010000465.1:0-3991 GCA_038253425.1 Leptolyngbyales cyanobacterium
AAACTTGGGAGCTAATCGAGCAGTCTTGAGGATTGGGATAGGGCAGCAATGATTGATGAAGAAAATCAGCATCAGCAAGAGAATGTTCAGGCTTCGACATCTAGTACTTCAAATTCTGGAGAGGTGCTTGGAGCCGATGCTGTAGAAGCAGATCCGCCTGGAGATGTAGTTGACTCAACGCTGTCTAATGAGCCGACGATCGATGGCTTTGCGGTTGATAGTGTGCCGATCGACGTGATTGATTCGGAGCAGTCAGTAGCAGCAACTGGCTTGGAAGCACTGGCGCAGAAAGACGTTGAGCTGACGCTTTTAAAGTCACAGCTTGAGGAACGTACTAGTCAGTGTGTGCGTATTGCGGCTGATTTTGATAATTATCGTAAGCGAACCCAGCGGGAGCGAGAAGAGCTTGAGCTTCAGGTAAAGTGTTCAACGATTAATGAGTTACTGCCAGTTGTTGACAACTTTGAACGGGCACGATCGCACATCAAACCCCAGACCGAACAGGAAACAACCATCCACAAAAGCTATCAAAGTGTTTACAAGCAACTGGTTGATTGCTTAAAACGGATTGGCGTTGCCCCAATGCGATCGGAGGGCAAAGAGTTTGACCCCAATCTCCACGAAGCCGTAATGCGCCAGCCAACTGATGAGTATCCTGAAGGCACGGTAATGGAAGAGTTAGTGCGTGGCTATCTGCTGGGCGAGCGCGTTCTTCGTCACGCCTTAGTAAAGGTTGCTGCTGCCCCAGAACCCGTGATAACCTCGGAGGAAATTGATCAGAGCGGCGTAAGCAATTAATTTCCCGATACGTTTAATCTTGGAATTCGATTTGGGAACATTCGGAACTGGGATAGCCGAATGATGTGACAACTGTGAAACATTTTTGCTCAATGCATTTCACCCACTCCTAACATCAACGTTCACTTCACGTATCTTTACCGCCACTCATTATGGGAAAAGTCATTGGTATCGACCTGGGCACGACAAATAGCTGTGTTGCTGTCCTTGAGGGCGGTCAGCCGATTGTCATCTCTAATTCTGAGGGTGGGCGGACAACCCCAAGTATGGTTGGCTTTGGTAAGGCTGGCGATCGCTTAGTGGGTCAACTGGCTAAACGTCAGGCAGTGACGAATGCTGAAAATACTGTGTTTAGCATTAAGCGCTTCATCGGTCGCCGTTGGGATGAAACGGAGATGGAGCGATCGCGCGTACCTTATAACTGCGCCAAAGGTAAAGATGATACGGTAGACGTCCAGATTCGTGGACGTAACTTTACCCCCCAGGAAGTTTCAGCAATGATCCTGCAAAAGCTAAAGCAGGATGCTGAGAATTATCTGGGGGAACCCGTGCAGCAGGCTGTGATCACAGTGCCCGCCTATTTTAGTGATGCCCAGCGACAGGCAACGAAAGATGCAGGAACGATCGCCGGACTGGAAGTCTTACGCATCATCAACGAGCCGACTGCCGCTGCCCTAGCATACGGCATGGATAAGCAAGAGCAAGACCAGTGCATTTTGGTCTTTGACTTAGGCGGTGGAACGTTTGATGTTTCCATTCTGCAAATGGGGGATGGCGTCTTTGAAGTGAAGGCAACATCCGGCAACAATCATCTGGGTGGTGATGATTTTGACGATTGTATTGTGCGCTGGATGATTACCAGTTTCAAAGAGCAAGAAGGGATTGACCTGTCGATCGACAAAATGGCACTCCAACGGTTACGGGAAGCTGCCGAGAAAGCAAAAATTGAACTTTCTAGTACGCTCACTACATCGATCAATCTCCCCTTTATTACAGCCGACGAGACGGGCCCGAAACACCTTGAGATGGAGCTAAATCGCTCTACCTTTGAAGAATTAGTCAGCCATCTGGTCGAAGGCACGATCAAGCCAACAGAACAGGCGATCAAAGATTCAGACCTGACGGTGGATGCAATTGATCGCATCCTGTTAGTTGGTGGCTCTACGCGCATTCCCGCAGTGCAGGACGCCATTCGCAAATACTTTGGGGGTAAAGCCCCTGATCGATCGGTCAATCCTGATGAAGCGGTAGCTTTGGGTGCTGCCATTCAAGGTGGCGTGTTAGGCGGAGAAGTCAAAGATCTGTTGCTGCTAGACGTAACACCCCTTTCATTGGGGATTGAGACGTTGGGCGAAGTTTTTACCAAAATTATTGAGCGCAACACCACAGTGCCCACGAGCAAAACACAGGTTTTCTCAACGGCGACGGATGGGCAAACCTCGGTTGAGATCCACGCTCTACAAGGCGAACGAGCGATGGCAAAGGATAATAAGAGCCTGGGCAAGTTCCAGTTTAATGGCATTCCGCCTGCGCCTCGCGGTGTCCCACAAATTGAAGTATCGTTTGATATTGATGCAAACGGTATTCTCAAAGTTTCAGCCCGGGATAAGGGCACTGGACGTGAGCAGAGCGTCTCAATTACTAATACTGGTGGCTTGAGCGGCAGTGAAATTGAACGGATGCGGCAAGAGGCAGAGGTATATGCCGAGGATGACAACCGTCGCAAGAAGCTAGTTGAGCTAAAGAATCAGGCAGACAGCTTGTTCTACAGTTGTGAGACGACACTGCGTGATAATGGCGAATTTATTGCTAATGACCTTAAAGCACAAGTATTGGAGAAGGTTGCAGAGTTGAGGGCTGCCGTAGCAAACCCTGCAATCACGCTAGACGAGTTTCGACAACGGTTAGATGCGCTGCAAGAAACCCTCTTTGCGATCGGTGCCTCCGTTTACCAACGTGCTAATGACGACAGTAGTGACAGTGCTAAGGATGACAGCGCTGAGGATGACGCAACGACCGCATTCACTTCACCGAATGGATCGCCCGATCTGGATAATGACTACAGCTTCGAGAATGACGCTACAGTCACAGCAGATTACGAGGCTGTAGATTAGTTAAGGTATAGGAGGGGTTAGCATAGGGAACGGTAACGGGTTCATTGTCCTAAGCCAAACCTAAAGACCCAGCACTCAGCCCTCCAAATCTAGAAATCCTTTTACCCCTCGCAGCAGTACGTTATGGCTCGTGATTATTATGAAATCCTCGGCGTTTCTCGCGATGCCGATAAAGAGGAAATAAAGCGTGCGTATCGGCGTTTAGCTCGTAAGTACCACCCTGACGTGAATAAAGAAGAGGGAGCAGAAGAACTCTTTAAAGAAATTAATCGCGCCTACGAAGTGCTCTCCGAGCCAGAAACTCGTGCTCGTTACAATCAATTCGGTGAAGCGGGTGTTGGCTCTGCGGCTGGCGGAGGCTTCCAAGACTTTGGCGATATGGGTGGCTTCGCGGATATCTTTGAGAGTTTCTTTAGCGGCTTTTCGGGCAGCGGTGCGCCTGGTCAAACGGGGCGACGACGCAGCGGACCCATGCGTGGTGATGATCTGCGTTTAGACCTGAAGCTAGAGTTTCGTGAAGCGATCTTTGGCGGTGAGCGAGAGATTCGCATCAATCATTTAGAAACCTGCACCACTTGTAGTGGTACCGGAGCAAAACCGGGTACACGACCCCGTACCTGTTCAACTTGTAGTGGTGCTGGACAGGTGCGTCGCGCCACTCGTACACCCTTTGGTAGCTTTACTCAAGTCTCTGTGTGCCCAACCTGTAGCGGCAGTGGACAGATGATCGAGGATAAATGTGATGTTTGCGGCGGTAATGGGCAGCGCCAAGAAACGAAAAAACTGAAGATTAATATTCCGGCTGGTGTAGACAATGGCACTCGTCTGCGCGTCTCGAATGAAGGCGATACTGGACAGCGAGGAGGTCCGGCTGGCGACCTGTATGTTTACCTTTTTGTTAATGAAGATGCAGAGTTTCGGCGTGAAGGCATCAATCTTCTCTCCGAGCTTAAGATCAGCTATGTGCAGGCAATTTTAGGGTCACGCGTTGAAGTCAATACGGTAGACAACGAACCGCAGGAGCTTTTGATTCCGCCAGGGACACAATCCGGTAAGGTGCTAACGCTAGAAGGCAAGGG
>JBBSHC010000466.1:0-3989 GCA_038253425.1 Leptolyngbyales cyanobacterium
AATATAAAGCTCCGATGCAGGCTTTAAAGCCGTCGCACCAAAGCTTTTCAGCCATTTTTCGACAAAGCTCATTTCTTCTAACATCGCGGGTGTTGGCTTGGCGGCTCCCCGTGCGAGTGCCTCGGCCTGAGAGCCTGTCACGTAGAACATCAGCGCATTCCAGGACAGCCTACCGTTGGGAAGAATCGCAATGTTTGCCTGATCCATCAACACACCACTGTCTGCTAAAACCATCTTCTTGCCCCGAAAGGCGTGATAAGTCACAGACAACGCTCGACTACGAACATCAATATGATCTTGCCCAACAAACATCGTGCGAAGCGCTCCCCGTTCATCGACAAAGCTTTTCCGAATTTGGTCAATGAGGGCAGAGTCATAGCCCGCCGCCACTGCAATGTAACGCTGTGCTTCGCGATCGTTGGGGTTTGTGAAGCGCTTAAGATAACTTAGCTCAATCTCTTTCAAGCGTTGAAGGCTCAAGCCCTGGCTTTCAAAGACCAGCGTTACGGGCAGTTCCGAGTCTGGTAAGCCAAACGTAGCAAAGCCCTGGAGCTTTTTGACACCCACCGCCTGAGCCAATTCAGCATTCACGCTAGAGTCAATAAACTGCCTGCCTAAAAAAACATCGCCTTTGGTAAGTTGTATGCCTGCTATCTTTGCGCCATCCCGTAGCACCGACTGGATTTGCACACGGCTAATGATATCAGCCCCGACCTCGCTTAACATGGCACGCAAGGCAGCATCGGCTTTACGCGGATCCAGCCCAACCTGGGTTACGCCCGATCGCTGCAAAAATTCCTGGTAAACGGCGCAGGGGTCGCCAAAAGTCGCTAACCCAAACGCTTGGCGAATCTCATCTGGCACCATGCAGCGATCGAGGTATGCCAGCCCTCCCCGTACCAAGTGCCCTCCCACGCCCTCTGGAGAATTGCCCTTGAACATGAGCAACGTTCGCAGTGCCTTGCTCGTACGACGACGATACTCTCTGGCAGCACTCACCAGTGCCAACACACCAGGCACTTCATCACCAAAGCCAATCACATCGTAAGAGCGGGGCGGTTGCGTCGCGGCTGTCATAGTGGTAGTGCAAAGGAAGATAACACGTTAGGACACACAGAATAACCGATACCTTTCGGGAAATGCCAAATTCTCTTCATTTTCTTCCGCTGCTTTAAGGCGGCGATCATTAACTGTCCGTTTAGAGGAGATGTGACCTATATTCCTACTGAAGCCACTCCATTACAATGGCTGTAAGGCAATGCAAGAGAGGTCGTGATGACTGAAGCAGCGATCGGGCAACGACTCACCTTTGAGGAATACCTGAACTACGATGATGGGACAGACACTCAGTATGAACTGGTTGCAGGAGAACTGGTTGAAATGCCTCCAGAAAGCCGTCTGAATTCACAAATCTCGTTTTTTCTGGCACTTGAATTAGCGAAACTTCTACCCAGCGATCGCATTTGTCACAAAGACACTGAAATCGAAGTCACCGGAGCAAAAGCGCAGGTTCGCTTGCCTGACCTGATGGTGTTATCAGAGGAATTAGCAATAATGCTGGGAAATCGACGCGGTACGATTACGCGCGACATGCTGCCGCCCATAATGGTGGTTGAGGTGGTATCTCCTGGCAAGACAAACGAGGAGCGACACTATCGCTACAAACGCTCTGAATATGCCGCCAGGGGTATCTCTGAGTATTGGATTGTTGACCCACAGCAAGCTAAAGTAACTGTTCTCACGCTGGTGGCTGGACTCTACGAAGCAGAAGAATACACAGGCGATGCGATCGTTCAATCCCAATTTGAAGCGCTGACATTAACGGCGGCACAAGTGTTGCGATCGCATCAATGAACTTATGCACTGGGCAATTTCTACTTTTGTGCGGTTGTCCACTCTTCTACTGCACTTCTACACACACTTCGCCTAAAATCCAACTCATACGGAAGCACCTTACAAAAATAGGGACGTTATATAACAGAAATGAAATGCTACACGTTTGCTTTGGGCAACAACAGGCGAAGCGCCATCACCGCAAAACCTAATGCTGCCACAATTTTGACAGTGCGGGCAGGCAACAAGTGAGCTGTACCCTCGCCCACAAAAACACCCAAAAAGCTTGCCAGTAGCAGCGCCGCCGCTGCACCCAAAAAGACCATACGCGGAGCTTTGGAGTTACCACCCAGCGCGATCGCTGCCAGTTGGCTCTTATCGCCCAACTCTGATAGAAAAACCGTAATAAAGCTCAGCCCTAACAGATGCCAATCCATGAAGCGTTTTGAATAAGAAGTTTTGAGTTTACAAGGCAGCAACAGACCTTAGCTTGAACTGAGTCTTTAGCCTTCAAAGCCTACTGTTGCAGGCATCCCACAACAGCCAGACGGACAGCAATGCCAGCGTCACACCAGCCGCCGTATCCAATGTTTGAGGGGAAATGCGAGACGAGAGCCAACGACCTACCAACACACCTAAGAGACTGGTTGTGATGAGAGCAGTAGCAGCTCCAGTAAACACGATCCAGGGTGCGTGTGATTCAGCCGCCATTAAGAGGGTCGCTAACTGCGTTTTATCGACCAGTTCTGCCAAAAAAATAGTGACAAACGTGGAGCCAAATACCTTCCAGGCTTGTGAGGCGGTCGTTTTTTCTGGCAATGACTGCGGTTCTGTGGCGATCGAGTCTTCTGCGCTTTGCGCGTTTACGGCATCAAGCGGTCGGTCATCAATCAAATAGCACGCCCCGGGTGATAGATCTGGTTCACGCAGCGGCTGAAGGTCGCCAGAACGGAAACTGTCAGACGAGTGAGGCTGTTTGTAAGCAGCAGACGATAAAACTTCCACAGCGGCTTTAAGACAACGAGCAGTTTGCTTTCATTATCTTTTCATTATCTCTAAACTGGTGCTAAAGGTCAATGGTGCTGACTGGGCTGCCGCTTAGCTCGATGCCAATTTCACGATCGAAGCGAAGCATTTCTAAACTGCGATCGCCGTAGACGCCATCGATCTGTTCTCGGCAGCAGGCGATCGCAAATTCGTTCAATGCCTCTGGTTCAACGCCAAAAAGGTCATGAAACACCGCTGGCTCAACGCGGCAGAAGCGCGGACGGTCTACATAAATGCCGCACTCCCGCGTGATGTGGTTGAAGTGAACGCACCAGCCATCCTCGCCAACTAAGCTTAAGTAAAGCGCCAGTTCATCGGGCGACAGATATTCATGCAGATCGGGTCGATCGCTGGGGTCTAAGTGGCAACACGCGCCACACTGCTTTACACACCGCCAAGTTGCCATGAGTCAAATCGCTGTAATGGTTAATTGCTGATACTTTGGCTCTTTGCCTGTTTGCCAATTTTCGCTTGATAGAAAATCGCGGCTCTGGCAAACGCCTCACGCCCTTTAAGCTTCCTGTCCTAAGCTTACCTGTATCGAGCTTAACGGTTTCAAGCATCCGTGTCCGTGGCTACAGCGGATCGAAAATTATTTTAACTTTTGTTAATTTCCTTAAGACTAGTCCCCTAGCCAGATAAGATAATTTTGTTGCGGAAACGTTACGACCGTTCACATAGTTTGGTTTAGTGACCAGTAGGGAGGCGGACATGGAGTCAATCATTCAGCTTACGATGTTAGCAGCGATCGTGATTGCAGGTCCTGCTGTAATTTTTTTGCTGGCAGCCCGTGGCGGCGATCTTTAGAACCTAGCGATCGTCTGTAAGCGCTCGCTCTGTCAGTATATTTGTCAGCGTTTTTCATTGGTTGAGGCACTTTAAAGCCCTCTTGATGATGCGCTCACATCAAAGTTTCAAGTATGAGAGAGTAGTGACTAGCCCGATTTACGTCGGGCTTTTTTATTGGCACTCTTTTTATGGTTTAAGGGACTGCTCAAGCGTTTTCAAAAAAATTCGCAGCGTCTGGTTATAGCGTTCTCCTACAACTTGCTCAACATCTTCCGGGCGTTAGCTCCAGTTTTCAATCAACCGACAGCGCTTCGCTAGCG
>JBBSHC010000467.1:0-3986 GCA_038253425.1 Leptolyngbyales cyanobacterium
CCACGAAACGACGCGACAGGTTCCGGGGGGTGGCGCAAATGCTGTTTACAATTTGGCAACGTTGGGCGCACAGGTAAAAGCGGTCGGGTTGATTGGCAAAGATGCTCAGGGTCAGGCACTCAAGGGCATCTTTGAGGCAGCCGATATTGATACTCAGGGAATCTTGTTAGACCGCGATCGCCCAACCGTTACCAAAACTCGGATCTCTGGTCATGCTCGTCAGTCTGTTACACAGCAGATTGTGCGGGTCGATCGCAAGTCAGATGAGCTACCCGACGAGGCGCTTCAGATGCAGCTTGCTGATTACATTCGTCAACATATTGGAACCGTCGATGCCGTTGTTTGCTCAGACTATGGTGACGGCACCCTCACCCTACCTGTGATTGCGGCGGCACTATCGCATCCGCTTAGCGTTGTTGATGCCCAGCTAAACCTGCAACGTTATGCCGGAGCAACGGTATTTACGCCCAATTTACCTGAAGCTGAACAGGCGGTTGGTTACTCGCTGGTTGATCCAACCGAAACACGATCGGAGCGATCGCGACTGTATCAAGGTGGGCAAGATCTACTGCGCTTGACCCAGGCACAGCAAGTTTTGATTACTCGTGGTGAAGAGGGTATGAGCTTGTTTGACCGCAATGGTACTCAGCATCACGTACCTGCTTTTAATCGCACGGATGTGTTTGATGTGACAGGCGCAGGGGATACGGTGGCAGCAGCGTTCACGCTTGGTCTTACGGCTGGGGCCTCGTCCTGGGAGGCAATGGTACTGGGCAACCTGGCAGCCAGCATTGTGGTGCGGCAATTTGGCACGACGCCTACAACCCCTGCTGAAATGAAAGCGGCACTTCAGGCACTGTTAGACGACGTTCAAGCTGCCTAAAAGCGGTCAGCGATCAGGAAGAAACGGGAGCGGGAAGCAGGGGAGGCAAGGGAAGAGGAGGGATCAGGGGAAGAGGGGAAGCAGAAGGGAGCGAAACGTCATAATCCAAGATTAACCACTCGCAGCGAATCTTTTCCTCGCCTTGAAACTCAGAACTTAGAACTTAATGATCGGTAAAAAGCTGATGGCTGACGGCTGATAGCTAAGACAAAGCTATACCGCTGTGCTTTCAAGAGCGTATCGCGGGTCAATCTACTGAAACAGTCGAGCGGCGATCGCACCTTTGTTTTCAAAGCACCCGACCAGGTAGAAAACGCAGTCAAAAAAACAGCGATCGCGCCTCCACTATTGATGAGACGATATAGTGAGCTTAGTCACCCAATGAGGGGAACACGACCGTTCGCGATCGCCCTAGATCAACCTGACTCACACAGGTTAAAGTCAATCTAGAGTAGGCGATCAAGACTCACATTGTTGGAGTCTGTTCTCCGCATCAACGAGTAGAGTTAATCTCGATGAGCAACGCCACTTCCATTTTGGAAGACCTGCTAAACACCCTGCCTGAACTAAGAACGCAGCTTTACTTTAAGTCTTCTTTAACCGCACTCTCCCATGCGATGGAAGACCAGGTTCTTGCCGGGGTTGATAGCTCGTTGGTGATTGCCAGTTTTCAGCGCGAACGGTTTTATCGTCAAGAAGCCCATCGCTACTTACGCATTTCAGAGCGAGCAGAGCAAGTGTACGTGCTGGCAGCACCCGAAACAGACTTTGCCAACCGCTCCGAGCAGTACGAAACGATCGCCTTTGCGCCCACCGATGCTCTCGCCCATGAGTGGCACCTGGTCATCGTGGGTCCTCACTATGCTGCTTGCTTAATTTGTAAGGAACGACAGGTTCCCGTCTCGCTTTCGGATGCAACGATGCAGCTTGCTACTGATCAGGCACGACGCTTTGAGGGCGTTTGGACCTTCGATCGTCAAACTGTTTATGCCGCGGCAGCACTACTGCTCGATCGGATTTTAGTCTACCGCCCCGAATTAACTGCAAAAGTTGACCAGGCTAAAGCGCGGCTCAAGACAGAAAGTTTTACTGGTTTTAATGACGCCGATCCAGAGCCGTTTGCCGAACGCTTGGTAACTTACTTGCAAGCGGGTCAGTACAAGTTGCTCAAAGCCTACCGCTCGATCGCTGCGAAAGAGCGTCAGGAGCGCCTCGTTAATTCTATTACTGCTGCCATCCGGCGATCGCTCGATCCTGAAGAAATTTTCAAGGTTGCTGTGCAGGAATTGGGGCAAGCCTTGCGGGTCTGTCGCTGTCTCATTTACCGTTGTAAAGCGACCGATACTCAAGTCACGATCCAGCACGAGTATCTAGGGGCAGCCGTTGATTCGCTCGTTGGGCAAGACTGGGCGCTACACGATAACCCACTCTTTCAAGCAGTGGTGCAGCGTCAGGAGCGGGTCTACGTTGCCGATGCTCAGGCAGATCCCTGGATTCTAGAAGATGGGCGAGAAGTTTTGCCACCGCGATCGCAGACGACCCGATCGGGAACCCCTGCTCAGACTGATCCACTCGTGCAGCGCTGGACGATCGAATCATGGCTCATGGTGCCTGTCATTCATCAAAATCGGCTCCTGGGCATGGTGGAACTGCATAACTGCGGTGGCACACTGCACGAATGGACTGAAGCAGAACTGGGTTTAGTGGATGCGATCGCCACTCAGATTGGTGTTGCCCTGATTCAGGCAGAAGCCTATGCCAACCTGGAAGACCTCAACCAACAGCTTGAAGCCCTTGACCTCACTCGCAGCAACCTCATTGCCATTACCGGGCACGAACTGCGTACACCCCTATCGACGATTCAGGTTTGTCTCGAAAGTCTCTCTAACGAACCCGATATGCCTGCCGAACTGAGTCAGATGATGCTGAAGTCGGCTCTTGCTGATACAGAACGGATGCGGAAGCTAGTCCAGGACTTTCTCACCCTCTCTCAACTCGAAAGTGGACGGGTACAGTGGCACCTCGAACCACTGCCGCTCAGAGAATGTGTGGATCTCGCCCTCAGCAGTATGCGTATCCGACAACGCCAAGCTGAACTGCCTGAAATCACGGCTCATGTGTCGCTCGAACTGCCCCTGGTGCAAACAGATGGCGAGTGGTTGGTCGAGGTGTTATCAAAACTCTTAGACAACGCGTGCAAGTTTACCCCTGCTAACGGTCGCGTTGAAATCCAGGCGCAGCTCAGTGGTCAGGCGCAGCTTAACGGTGGACAAATGCTAGAAGTGACGGTCGCTGATACCGGACGCGGCATTGAGCCAAATCGTCTTGAAACGGTGTTCGATCGCTTCTATCAGGAAGAAGGAGCTTTACGCCGCACCACCGGAGGCACTGGGCTTGGGCTTGCCATCTGCCGACAGATTATCACCGGGTTGGGTGGGCGCATTTGGGCAGAATCCGCTGGCAAAGACCAGGGCAGCAAGTTTCACTTCACCGTTCCGATCGCCCGTAGCGAACCCGACACTCATCGTCCTCAGGCGGAAAAGCAACCGCCAACAGGAAAACCAAGAGGACGAGTCTCGCGCGTGAAAAGTCGTTAAGGCAAGCGAGTGGTTTGTAGCAGTACACGTAAAAGGGTCGTTAAAAATGGCTTTTAGCTGTCAGCAGTCAGCGAAAGGCGAGTGTTAACCGCTAAAAAAACCTGTATCGTGTTTAACTAAGTCTGAGCGCTGTCTTCACACGCTATCGGTCTCGATTGCTAATAACTGTTACAGTTCCCAGCAGACTACGTTGCTGGTGTCAGACTCAATGATACGATTTCCTAAAATATCGAGAGAGAAATCCAAATGGCAGAAACTCTTTCTGGACAAGCTCCTTTATTTGGTGGTAGTACAGGTGGACTGCTAACCAAAGCCCTTGTTGAAGAAAAATATGCGATCACTTGGACTAGCCCCAAAGAGCAAGTCTTTGAGATGCCCACAGGTGGCGCAGCCGTAATGCGGCAAGGTGAAAACCTTCTCTATATGGCACGCAAAGAGCAATGCATTGCTTTGGGCGGTCAGCAGTTGCGCGCTAAGTTCAAGATTACTGATTACAAGATTTACCG
>JBBSHC010000468.1:0-3980 GCA_038253425.1 Leptolyngbyales cyanobacterium
GAGGCAATCGAAGCGATCGCAAAACTCTTTGGCTGTGCTTTCCCAATAGCGGGCAGAGCCACCCCAGCCGTGGAGAAAAACGAGTACGGGTTTACCAGAAGGTTCCTTGCTGCCTGACTCCGCAATCCACTCATAGTAATGATTAAAGCCGCGAACATTAGCGTAAGGCATCGTCGAAAGTTGTAAGTTACGAGTTAGGAGTTTTGAGTTAAATCCTCATGCAAAACTCAAAATGCAAAACTCATAACTATTTAAGCAGACTCTGGCTTTGGTAAAGACGACGGATGAATAATCAACTCAGCAGTCGATCGTTTTTCGACCATCTCACGGGTGATGCTACAGCGAGTGACATCTTTACGCGATGGCAGTTCATACATCACGTCTAGCATGAGTTCCTCGACAATGCTACGCAAAGCACGCGCACCTGTCTTGCGGCGGTAGGCTTCTTGCGCGATCGCTCGTATAGCGTCTTGCCGGAATTCCAGCGCCACATTGTCCATCTTCAGCAGCTTTTGGTACTGCTTCACCAGCGCATTGCGAGGTTCAGTTAAAATTTCCGTCAGCGCATCCTCATCCAGCGGGTTAACCACCGCCATCACGGGCACACGTCCAATAAACTCTGGAATCATGCCAAACTTCACCAGATCGTCCGGCTCCATGTGGCGCAAAACATCGGCGGTTCGCTTATCCTTTGGCTGAGCGTCTCCAGGCTGGATAAAGCCCATCGATTTCTTGCCAATACGCTGCTCCACCGCCTTATCGAGACCGACAAAGGCACCGCCGCAAATGAACAGAATATTGCTGGTGTCGATTTGGATGCAATCCTGATAAGGATGTTTGCGCCCACCCTGCGGTGGCACATTAGCCACAGTTCCTTCTAGCATCTTCAGCAACGCCTGCTGTACTCCTTCGCCAGAGACATCTCGCGTAATCGATGGATTCTCGCTTTTGCGTGCAATCTTGTCAATTTCATCAATGTAGATGATGCCTCGTTGTGCTTCCTCTACATCCAGGTCAGCAACTTGCAACAACCGCAGCAAAATATTTTCGACATCTTCGCCTACATAGCCCGCCTCTGTGAGCGTCGTCGCATCAGCCACAGCAAAGGGTACATCCAAGATCTCTGCAAGGGTTTGTGCCAGCAAGGTTTTACCGCAACCCGTCGGTCCAATCAAAAGAATGTTGGACTTTTGCAGTTCTACAGAGTCGTCCGCTGGAGTTTTGCTATTTCCCGGTTGAGTAAAACTAAGCCGCTTGTAATGGTTGTAAACCGCAACTGAAAGTACCTTCTTCGCATCGTCTTGACCAATAACGTGCTCATCTAGATACTTTTTAATCTCCCGTGGCTTGGGAATCTGATTTAAAGAAATGTTAGCGGAACGAGCTTTTCGCTTTTCAGGTGACTGTTCCCGACGGGGTACTGGCTGTGGCGCAGCAGCACTTGAATCAAACAATTCTTCGTCCAGAATTTCGTTGCACAGATCGACGCACTCGTCGCAAATGTAAACTCCCGGTCCTGCTATGAGTTTGCGGACCTGCTCCTGAGACTTACCACAGAAGGAACATTTGAGATGGGAGTCGTATTTAGACATACCTGCCTCTTAATTAACTGCAGCAACAGCCTCTCCCGCTTTAGGAAGATTTTGTCTGGTGATCACCTGGTCAATCAGTCCGTAGTCTTTTGCTTCGGCAGCAGACATGAAGAAATCGCGCTCGGTGTCCATTTCTACTCGTTCAAACGGCTGCCCCGTATGGTGTGCCAGCAATTCGCTTAGCTTGCGTTTGTGGTAGAGAATTTCCTTAGCTTGAATCTCAATATCAACAGCCTGACCCTGGGCACCGCCCAACGGCTGGTGAATCATAATACGAGAGTTTGGCAACGACATACGTTTGCCGTGAGCACCCGCAGCTAAGAGAAAAGCGCCCATGCTGGCGGCGAGACCAAAACAAATCGTAACGACATCGGAGCGCACTTGTTGCATGGTGTCATAGATTGCCATGCCTGCGGTAACTGAACCGCCTGGAGAGTTGATGTAGAGCTGAATGTCTTTTTCTGGATCCTCAGCTTCTAAGAATAGCAGTTGGGCAACAATGGAATCAGAAACAGTGTCATCAATGGGAGTACCCAGAAAAACGATGCGCTCCCGAAGCAGCCGTGAGTAGATGTCGAAGGCACGTTCACCTCGGCTAGACTGCTCAACGACCATCGGCACTACATTGCTAGGACCGATCGAGTTTACGTCTAGAGCATTCAAGCTGTTGATGGAGTAGTTAGGGGCGCGGGATGTAAACATAGTCGGTATTATCGCTTGAAATCACTGTAAACCGGATCTGCGAGTCGGCATCAGGGATCCACTGGTGGAATCGCATAAGGCTATCCAAACATTATGCCTTAACTAATGGGGGACTGGCAGGCACTCCGATCGCCTTGCTCTGCCATTGTAGCCTGGGTGTTTTGAGGTACGGCAATTACCTTTGCAGAAATGACACAATCTTAATCAGCGTTAGGTTTAATCAGCATTGGCTTAATCAGCATCGGAGGCTTCAGCATCGGAGGAGCCTGCTTTGGGCTTTGCTGCTTTGCGTGCCTTTTTAGGCTTGTCGGTATCATCCGCGATCGCTGTTGCCTCAGTAGCTTCTTCTGAGACGGGTTCAACCACTTCTGCTACGACATCGACGGTTGTGGCATCAGCAGGTATCTCTTCAATGGAGGTGGCGGCTGCCTCAATTTCATCTTCCGGTTTTGTCAGTGTTCCTTCAGGTACGAGTTCGATCGAGGAGTGTTCAAGTAGCCAGGCGACAATTTTTTCTTTCAGCAAATCTTCTGAAACGACACTGAGCAGCCGATCGCGGTCAATATCACGATCGCCTAATTCAGCAAGCAATTCGTCTGCTTTTTTGGTGACTTCTTCTGGTTCAACTTTAATCGATTCCCGCTTAGCAACCTCGCCTAGTGCCAGCGTACGCTTCAAGCGATCGATAGCATCGGGGCGCGATCGTTCCTTCAGCATCGGAATTGTCTCTTGATTAAACAGACGTTTAATGTCGAGACCCTGGTTCTGGAGCTGCATTGCCGTCTGGTTCAGCAGGTAAGTTAGTTCCCGATCGATTAAGGTCTCAGGCAGATCGACCTCAATGTACTTGAGCAACTCATCCAGAATTGCCTGCTCTTTGTTCGTTGCTGTTTTTGCCTCGGCTTCTTCGTTATAACGAGTTTCTAACGACGATCGCAGTTCCGCCAGTGTTTCAAACTCGCTCACTTCCTGAGCAAAGTCGTCATCGAGTGCAGGCAGTTCCTTTTCTTTAATTTCTTTCAGCGTGATTGTAAAGACAGCGGCTCGACCCGCCAGACTTTCCTGCCCATAGTCTTCTGGAAATGGAACGGAAATATCTTTAGTTTCACCCGGCGTCATGCCAACGATGCCGTCGATAAACCCTTCAATAAACTTGCCTTCGGTTAGCTCTACCTGAAAATCTTCGGCTTCACCACCCGGAAAGGGTTCTGGTTCACCATCAGGATCATCCTTAACAAGGACGCCTTTATAGTCCACTATGGTTGTATCGCCCAACTGAGCCGAACGACCTTCAACCGGAATCAGGGTCGCAGTTTGTTCGCGGTATTGCTGAAGTACTTTATCAACCCGTTCAGCGTCTGGTTTCACTTCTTCTGCCTGAAGCTGAAAGCCAATGTACTGACTCAAAGTAATATCCGGCGGCACATCCACTGAGGCTGTAAATGTTAGTGCCGACCCTGGCTCAAACTGGGTAATTAACTCTTCAAACGACGATTGCAGTTGAAAGTTGCCCAGGGCATCAATTTTTTCTTGCTCGATCGCTTTTTTCAAACTGTCGTCGATCAACTCTTCGAGCGCAGTTGCTTTCAAATGCATGGAGCCAAACTGTTGCACGAGCACCTGTCGCGGCACCTTGCCCTTACGAAACCCAGGAATATTAGCAGAACGGGTAAGCTTTTGAATTAC
>JBBSHC010000469.1:0-3976 GCA_038253425.1 Leptolyngbyales cyanobacterium
CCGATCACTGTGATGCGTGGGCTGCCGAACGTGCCCTCAATGGGGATCTTCCCAAGCGTCGAGACGCTGACGGGTCAGGGCATCCTGGTCGCGCTATTCATCTTTGCGATGATCAAGACTTTTGTGCCGCGGGGTGAGCGCCCAACTGCTTCAACGCTTGAGCCGCCGTCTCGATACTTGAACCAGTGGATGTGACCAATAAATCAAACCCATTTTGGGCAAACTGTTTGGCGAGTTCATGACCGATACCGCTGGAGGCACCCGTCACAACAGCGAAGGGACGAGTTGATGCAGGCATAGCTATTTTTTCCTTTTTTGGGCTTATTTAAGGGCAACAGGCTTCGCGTTGATGGCAATGCGGAAAAGCGAGTAGGGTTTCTGGCGCAAATCTTTACCGTTGTGATAGCGCGCTTGCCGATGGAGTTGGTTAGCGGTGAAATAAAGGTAGTTATCGGCTGCTACCGAAAGCGTGTCGGGCCACAGCATCCGTGGATCACTTGCCAATAGCTCGATCGTGCCGTCCGGGAGCCGACGCTGAATCGCGTTTTGCTCGTAGTTGGTCAGGTAAAGGCGATTCTGGGCATCAGATTCCAGTCCATCAGAGCCACCGCCTTTTTCGCCATGATCCACCACTGTCTTCGCCACCTCTGGATCAGCTAACTGTTCATTCACCAACGCATCGACACTAACGCTGTAAAGCCGCCGTGAGGCAAGCGCACAGTAAAACAACCGTTTGCCATCCGCACTGATAGCAACACCATCAGAACCTATCGCCAGTGGCTTGGGCGGCTTACCGGGTTCACGATTCATGATTGGCATCCCTTCTACACTGGGTAGAAAGTTAGGGACGGCTCTGGTGGACGGGTGATCGTTGAGTCGTCGCCAGCTTTTGCCAGTGCCCAAGTCCACCACAATGATGCCGTTTGCGCCGTCGCCAGATGAGTCTGTGATAAACGCCATCCCTGCGCTACCACGTCGTAAGTCAAAGCGAATATCGTTCAAATAGGTGGTGGGCAAAGCCACATTAGCTGGAAAGACAATCGTTTTAAAAATGCGGTTTTGAGTAAGATCCACGCCAATTAGCTTCGCGCCGCCCGGTTGAACGGGTGCAAAATTGACGCTGCCTGTATCGAGAATCCACAAGCGATCGCGGGGGTCAACAACAACGCTTTGCACTGAAACCAGAGCGCTAGATGGCTCGTTTGGCTTCGGTCGATTCATTGCCACATTGGGATAGGCAACAGTCTGACCATTTTTGACTTCCGCAACGGTGTATTCAACCGCATCACCCCAACGTGGAAAATTGACAAAAATACGTCCGCTCTGGGAAACGGTTACGCCTGTCAGCATCGCACCATTGAAGACGGCAACAGACTCGATCGTGCCCATTGTTTGCTCTTTGGGCAGGGTTACACCGTCGATTTTTGGCGCTTGAGCGTAAGCAGTTGATGCCAATAGCCCGACGACGATCGCCAAACTAACCAGCAAAAGCTTCAGAGACTTTGTAAAACGTTTCATGTTGATGTCTTGCCATTTGCGGTTTTAGCGCCCAAACCCAAAGCAGCACACAACTGCCGCCACTTGCCCGCCTTTGCTTCGTTGAACATAGCTCCCAAGCCAAAAATCATGCGTCACGCTCGTATAAAGGGTTAAGTAGCTAGCATAGGAACAAAAACTCACGTTAAGGCTGAAACAAAAGGCTGAAACAACGATCGAACAAGCATCGCAAAAACCACCTTCTCCTAGAGGCGTAGCAACAAATCTCTAAGTTGTTTGAAACAAAGACCTTGAATGGCAAAGCAGGGGGTTAGGCTCCTGGCTTCCAAAAGATTCAAGTGGTATATCTCTCAGCAGTATTGCCTGCTTCAGTGCGCCTCAGACCCTACGTAGCTCTTCATCAGTAGTTTTAGAAAACTAGAGACAACCTTCCCTCTAGCTTTGGAAGGAGAATCCTGGGCTACAGGTTCCCCACAAGGAATTAGCGGACTAAGTTGTGGTTCTTATCGCCTGAGCAAATGCTTCAGCCAGAGCGCAGCTAAGACTCCCAACAGTAGCCAGAGAGTGACGATCGCCCCAGCCGCAAGCCAGTTTTTAGGTTTGCCTTGAGCGCTCAGCGCTAGTGCTTGCTCCCGGCACTCAGCCAAAATGTGAGTTGGAATCAGTTTGATCACGAGCCAAAGTCCCAATGGCACCAAAATCAAGTCATCCAGGTAGCCCAAGATCGGAATGAAGTCTGGAATTAAATCGATCGGACTGAACGCATAAGCAACAACCACAACGGCTAACAGTCTTGCGTACCAGGGAGTGCGGCTATCTTTACTCGCCAGGTAAACTGTATAAACGTCATTTTTTAGTTTTGTAGCAAGTTGCTTGAGTGATTGCATAACTTTGTACAAGGATAGGAGTGCTGTTAACCATCACTCTACACAAGACTGCTTTCTACCCAGGTGTGCCAGCCTTCCTTAAAGCCATAGAACACGATCGCCAGTGATCAGCCCACCACCAACCAAAGAACGTATTCAAGAGCAAGCCCATCAACACCGAACCCGCGAGATAGGCATCCACGACTGTAACGCGGGCTTCTGTCTTCAGCACCGGATTGCCCAACTGTTTACCCGTTACCGCTTTTCCCCCAGCCAGCAGCAGCATGACAATGAAGGTGGCTGCTAACCAGGCAATGCCAATAAGGGATTGCTTTGGACGAGTTTGTGCCAGCAGCGTTTCTAGAGAGTACGTCAAGATGTAGGTTGCCAGCACAAAAAAGGCGGTGCTAATGAGTCGTAAGGCGCTTTTTTCGCGCTGATGGGAAACTCCAGTCAGTTGCCAAATGACAACCATAGAAGCGCCAATCTCAATCAGCGAGTCGAGGGCAAAGCCTACCAGGGCGACAGAATTGGCTTGTAAGCCCGACAAAATGATGATGATCGAGCCAATCACATTCCAACCCAGGGTCAGATATTCCAACCGTAAGCCTCGCATCAGCAGTTTTTTTACTCTTAACTCCTGTTCCGATTGAGGTAATTGACTCTGTTCTGTCATGGTGTGTTGCTACTCCTAAAATGATTGTGTTTGAGGTTTTTGATTGGCATCTAGTCAGCAAAAAGGAAACCGAAACCATGTTTCATTCGGTAATGGATTTAAATTTCTGCTGATGCAGTAAGGCTTTTCAGTCGAATGCCTCTTCAGTTGAATGTCTTGAAATCGCAGCCGCTTATTTGGCTTGCAGTAGACGAATCGCCAGGGCTGCAAGCAGGCTGTAGATGCCGACTAAAACCAGCAATGCCCAGTCTTCAATGAACCAGTTAAAACCAAGCCTTCGCCTAGCCAAAAGGTGCCAAAGGCGAGCAGTAAGATGCCTGCGCTGAGTTTGAGTAAGACATCGGGCACTTTAACCAAATAACCGTGCAGCATGGCAACGACTGAGATAGTGAGCAATAGCGCCACACCTGTGCCAATGAGCGCTTCATCCCAGGCTCTGGAGGCTAAACCCAGCGTGACAACCACGATCGCCACTTCCAATGCTTCCAATGCGGCACTTTTGAACATAATGATAAAGTTGAGCTTGCTAAAGCCCCGCTGACGAGATTCTAGTTCAATGCCTTCAGCTTCTAAGACATTTGTCACCCAACCTGCTCGGCGATGGTTTGCCTGTCGGAGAATGGATTTTTTGTACCAGCCCCAGCCAAACCACAGCAGCACCAGACCGATCGCGATTTGCAGTAAATGAATGGGAATGAGTTGCAGTCCAGTGCCGAATGCGGCAGAGGCAAGACCAACCACCGTTAAACCTGCGATCGTGCCCCAAATTGCCTCACGCTGATAACCAGAACGGGCGATCGCATACCCCACAGCAGCGGTCTCAAAAAACTCCACACTGGCTCCACTTAATGCCGCCACAAAGATACCGAGATTCATGAGCAATAGCCCTCTGTAAGTTTTCTAATCCCACTACAAAGCCATACTTCAGGTGATCATC
>JBBSHC010000470.1:0-3969 GCA_038253425.1 Leptolyngbyales cyanobacterium
AAGATTGGCAGCAATTGTTGAGAGAATGGAAACGCCATGAGGAAGAGCGAAAGAAAGAGCAACGTATAAAAGAAAGGCTTCGCCTGCGAGAAAAGCGTCTGACATTAGAGAAACAGAAAGAGGAGCGTCTAAATAGAGAGCAGCGCTTACGCGCAGAACAAATCAAACAAGAACAGCAGCGGAAAGAAGAAAAAATAAAAAAAGTGAATCAGCAAAGAATCACCAATAATTCGTGGAGCAAAAGTACGTCCAACCAACAAGGGGCTACGACTAATTTCTGGGCTAGCAATTCATCGAACAACTCAGGTGAAAAAGTTTATGTGAAACCTTATCGTCGTAAGGATGGAACCCAAGTTGAGGGTTACTGGCGCGACAAGTAAATGGCTCAGCTCAAGCTGCTATGAGATGAATATACCTAGGCTTTTCCACCACCCATCAGGTAGAGCAACGCCATTCGTACAGCAACACCGCTGGTTACTTGCTGAGCAATCAAACTGAACTGAGGGTCATCCATTAGCTCAGAGCTAATTTCAACGCCGCGATTAACAGGACCGGGGTGTAGCACTTTCACATCGGGTTTGCAAAGCTTGAGTCGATCGCGCGTAATGCCAAACTGTTGGTGATACTCCCGCAAGCTCGGCAACAAATGGCTGGTCATCCGTTCTTTTTGCAACCGCAACGTCATGACGAAATCGGCATCGCGGAGGGCGGGTTCGAGTGACCAGTGAAGGAAGAGTTTGCGAGGAAAGGATAAAGGAGCAGGGCTAACGGATGAAACAGACTGTTCACTGTTAGACTTCAGCCTTAATCCTTGATCCGTTTCTTCCCTCACATAGTCTACAAACAATGCTGGTAGAAGTGTTGGTGGTCCCGCTAGATGCACTTCAGCACCACTTGCGGTGAGGCTCCATATATTGGAACGGGCAACGCGGGAGTGGAGAATATCACCCACGATCGCAATCTTTTTGCCTTTCAATAAGTCCAACCGAGGATGGTCAGGATCAAGCAGCGTGGTGATCGTAAACAGATCCAAAAGTGCTTGAGACGGGTGTTCATGCTGACCATCACCTGCATTGAGAATGCCTACTCTGACGCCGAGACGATCCATTTCAGCCGCGATCGCGTGGGGTACTCCCGCTTCTCGATGCCGCACCACCATCATGTCAGTGCCCATCGCAAGATATGTTTTCGCTGTATCGAGGATCGTTTCGCCTTTGGTGAGCGAGGAGGTTCCGGCAGCAAAGTTGAGTGTGTCGGCAGAGAGGCGTTTTGCCGCTAGCTCGAAACTGCTGCGCGTACGGGTGGATGACTCAAAAAACAAATTAGCAACAACTTGCCCTTGCAAGGTAGGAACTTTCTTCGTCCGACGCGACAGCACCTCACGAAAGCTATTGGCGGTTTGCAAAACGGTATCGTACTCATCAGGAGTAAAATCTGCCAGGGAGAGAATATGATGCCGATTCCAGGTAACGCTCATGGGGAAAGGAGGAGAGAGTGATAGCGATGAGTCTGTCGGTGACACAGGATTGTCAAAGCCCTGCACCCGTAATTGTGGGACATACATGGCGATCGAGTGCAAACGCACCCCCACTAAGGTACATCCTTTAGACTTCTCACTTGATCAGTGCAATCAGGCTAAACGCTGGTGATGCCAACAGCGATCGTCTGACAGCATCTGTCGTTTGCAATAACGTTCGATACGAGAAAGACAGTATGAAGGCAATCAATTGACTCATTTCCCAAACAGAGCAGGATCAGCTAGATTACGCCCTGTGCTTAACTTACAGCGGTTTTCAGTCGAGTACAACACAGCTTCGGGTGAGCGGTCAGCGATCATTTTTGCTCATCGGACTGTGGCTTATACATCTGAACAGGGCTGTAGTACACAAGGCTGGCTTGAAGCCCCGCATGGGAGAACGGATTTTGGCAGAGATCGTTTACCTGTGACCAGGCGACAGATTCAAGACTTTTGCCTTTGACCGACAGTAAGAGGGCATAAACGAGTCCTAGCTATTGATGCTTCAGCTTGAAACAACATGAGATCTACCTGGCCGTTGAGTGCAGCGATCGATCGCGTTACTCACACTTTCCGGTTGCTTTTACGGTGAGAAAAACTTTAGAGAAATTGTAATCAGCGTGAGGAACAGAATAAACCCGATCGTGTCTAACATGGTAGTCACCAGAGGTCCACTGACCAGGGCAGGATCGAGCTTAAGTCGCTTCAAGCCCATCGGTAATAACGTGCCCAGCGTTACCGCGACGATCGTATTTGTTGCCATGACGAAACCAGCAACCAGTGCAACCCAGCGTTCCTGGGGTGGTGTCCAGATTAACGCCAGCAGAACCATTGTGGCTCCTAGAGCCAGAGCTGCGCCTACACCTGCCAGCAACTCCTTTTTCAAAATTTTGAGGGTGTCTTCGGGGGTGACTTCACCGACACCGAGCGATCGAATGGTCACGGTCAACGCCTGAATGCCAACTGTACCGCCTGTGTTAGAAAACAGTGGCATGATCACTGCCAGTACTGGCACCATCGCGATCGTGCTTTGAAAGGGAGCGATCGCGCTAGAGGCTCCGATATATAGCCCCATAATGCCGAGCAACCAGGGCAGCCGATTCCGCAGCTTTTCGAGCGGGCGAGAGAGGGATGACTCATCCCCGTTGCCAACCCCAGCAAGGCGTTGAATGTCTTCCGTGGCTTCCTCTTCCAAAATGTCGATCACATCATCAATGGTGATAATGCCGACCAGTCGTTCTTCGCGGTCAACCACAGGCAAGGCTAACAGGTCATAGCGCTTCATCAGTTGCGCGACTTCTTCCTGGGATGTGTCAGTGCGAACTTTGAGGACGCGATCGCTGGCAATATCGCCAATCAACGCGTCGGGGAGCGAAAAAACGAGTTGCCGCAGTGATACCACCTGCACCAGTTTGCGATTGTCATCCGTCACATAGGCGTAGTAGATCGTCTCCTTGTCCTGGTCGTTCAAGCGAATCTTGCTGATGGCCTGGGCGACGGTTAACCCCTGGCGCAGTCGCACATATTCCGTCGTCATCACCCGTCCAGCCGTCCCATCGGGATAGCCGAGAATGGTGGCGGTTGCTTGCCGTTCGCCAGGACTAAGCTGTTGAATTAAACGCCTGACCACACCCGCAGGCAGTTCATCGAATAATTCAGCGCGATCGTCCGGGCGCATCGATTCGACCAACTGACACACCTGAGCGTCGTGCAGATAGCCAATCAACTCCTCGCGGACATCCTGGTTTAAATACTCAAAGACTTCCGTTGCCTGCCCTTTATTCAGCAGACGAAACGTGATTGCCCGCCGTTCGGGCGGCAAATCCTCAATATAATCACCAATATCGACTGGCTGAAGCTGGTTCAACTCCACCTTCAGGCGATTCAAATCGGAAAAATCCGACATTGAAGCACGACCTTCCTGGGTTAGCATAGCGTCTCCTCAATCTCCCCCGCGCTGGAAGATGAGACTCGCCAGGTTAGGGGAGGATATTACTGTAAGGTGATGGACAAGTGTCCATGAAAGCCACAAAATTCGACATCGATGCCGCGTACGGCGATCGCTACGTCTATGCTAACCCCAATCAGCCCAGTACACAATGTAAAGAAGAGCACTGTGCGTCAAATCTATCCATAGAATCACAACTATTTGGTTCACAACTGTCTGGTTATGAATGCTTTCATCCTTTATCGCAATGCTTGCTTGAGTGGTCTGCTGGTTTTTGGTTTAGGCAGTTGCACCGCGCCATCAACTTCGCTGCGTGAGAGTACTGCCCCTACTACACCAACGCCAACCAGATCCACGCCTGATCAATCGGTGACTCCTTCACCACCCAGCCCGTCAGCCCTTCCCACTCTCCCTGCTGACCGTTTGGTTGCTGCTACAACGACGGTGAATATCTACAAGATCGATAGTCAATGTGTTAATTTGTTGCCGCAAAAGACGACCGTTA
>JBBSHC010000471.1:0-3954 GCA_038253425.1 Leptolyngbyales cyanobacterium
CGCAACTGGTAGAGCTGCGACAGACCAAAGCGTTGTGCGTCTTCAATCAGAATGGTGTTGACGCGGGGAATGTCTAAGCCCGACTCGATAATGGTGGTGCAAAGGAGAATATCCGCTTCGCCTTCGCTGAAGGTCAGCATGGTCGTTTCGAGTTCGGCTTCGGGCATCTGTCCGTGGGCGATCGCAATCCGGATGCCCGGCCCCATTTCCCGAATGCGTGTCCCGATTTCTTCAATGCCTTCCACACGGGGTACGACGTAGAAAATTTGCCCACCGCGATCGAGTTCCTGCCGCATAGCGGTTCGCATCACTTCAGGGTCAAACGGCGATAGGTGCGTCTTAATGGGACGACGAGACGGGGGTGGCGTAGTAATCAGGCTCATTTCACGCACACCGGACAGCGCCATGTAAAGAGTACGCGGAATCGGGGTAGCGCTAAGGGTCAGCACATCCACCTGCGTTCTCAGAGATTTGATTTTCTCTTTCTGGTTCACGCCGAATCTTTGCTCTTCATCCACCACCAGCAATCCCAAATCCTTTGGCTGCACGTCCTTACTCAGCAGTTGATGGGTGCCAACAACAATGTCCAGTTCACCTGTTTTGAGCCGCTGGATGATGTCTTTGCGCTCCTGGGGAGACCGAAAGCGGTTAAGTAAGCCGATTTGAATGGGGTAAGGAGCGAAGCGTTCCTTCAGCGTGTGGTAGTGCTGCTGGGTGAGAATGGTCGTGGGAGCCAGCATTGCCACCTGCTTACCAGCCGTCACCGCTTTGAAGATGGCGCGGATTGCCACCTCCGTTTTGCCGAAGCCGACATCGCCGCAGACAAGGCGATCCATCGGGCGATCGCTCTGCATATCCTGCTTGACATCCTGCGTTGCCTTGAGCTGGTCAGGCGTGGGCTGGTAGGGAAAGGATTCCTCCATTTCCTCTTGCCAGGGCATATCAACGGGATAGGTAAAGCCAGTCTGTTGGGCACGCTGGGCGTAGAGCTGGAGCAGATCCACCGCCACTTTTTTGATCGCTTTGCGAACCTTGCTCTTGGTGCGCTCCCAGGCTTTGCTGGACATTTTGTTGAGTTCGGGCGTGGTGTCGCCTGCCCCCCGAAAACGCGAGAGTGAACTGAGTTGATCCGCCGCCACCCGCAGCAACCCATCGGCGTACTGCAACACCAGATATTCGCGGGTTTCGTGATTTAGCGTCAGGCTTTCGAGCTTGAGGAAGCGCCCCACGCCATGATTTTTATGCACCACATAATCGCCGGGACGCAATTTATTGGGATCAACTTGCTTGGACGCAGCCCGACGACGTTTGCGGACATAGCTGGGCGTGGCGAGAGAATGCTGCCCAAAAAATTCTCGATCGGTCACCACCACCAACCGGAACGTGGGCAGAATGAAGCCTTCCAGTTCTGCCAAGCCAGAGTACTTCACCGCAACGGGAACGTGCTGCACCTGGAGCTTGTCGATCGCCAGATAGTCGCGCGGATTGGGGATAAACTGTGCCGGACAGTCGTGCTCTTGCAGCAGCGACACCGATCGCGACGGTTGCGCCGACACCAGCCAGATCGAAAAGCCCCGCTCGCGCTCATCTCTTAACGTCTCTGCTAACCGACCAAACTGATGTGGAATGGCAGGCACCGATCGACTCGCCAAATTAATCGGAGCCGGACTTTTATTGCCCGCTGTCCGTACCTTCGGCTCCTCTGCTAGTTCGGATAGGTAGAGGCGATCGAACAACTCCAACTCTGCTAGTGATGCCTCGACCGATCGATGAATGCGCGGTAATGCCCTTCTGACTTCTGGCTCCTGACCACTGACTTCCCCATACTGCTCTTCCGCGTGTTCAAACCAGCGATCGCCGTGCGCTTCCGATTGATCTGGTTCGTCGATCGCAATCAGCGTGTTTTCTGGGAGGTAATCCAGCAGCGACGCAGGTTTATCAAAAGCAATGCCCAGAAAGCGACGCGATCCTTCGGGCATAAGTCCCTGGTCAAACTTCTCCTGATCTTCTGCCGATAAAAAGGCTTTCACCGCATCGGCTTTACTGCCTGTCAGCGCTGACTGAATAATTGGAGCAAAGTTCGTGGGCGTGAGGACGAGTTGTTCAATGCGATCGAGCGATCGCTGCGTCGCGGGGTCAAACTCCCGAATCTGATCCAACTCATCGCCAAACAACTCCAACCGCATCGGCAGTTCAGACGCAACGGGAAACACATCAATAATGTCGCCGCGCCGACTCCATTGTCCTTCTGTTTCTACCAGCGGGACGCGATCGTAGCCCAACCGCGCCAGTTCGTGCCCCAATGTCTCCAGGTCTAATTCTGAGCCACGCTTTAGCGTGAGACAGTAGGGTTTGAGCGCCGCAACAGGCGGCAGATGAGGCTGAAGGGCACGTTCGGTAGTGACGATCGCAAGATAAGGGTGTGGGGTGTGGGGTGTGGGGGAAGAGTTTTGAGTTTTGAGTTCGGAGTTTTGAGTTTTGTTAGCATTAGCGGCGTTTGGCGCTTTTGAGGTCGAAGTTTTGAGTTCAGGGTTTAGAGTTGATTCTGACTCCTGACTCCTCTCCCCTGTCTCCTCTCCCCTCACCAGATCCGCCAACACCTGCAACTGACCCCAAACCATCTCCGACTCCGGATCAAACGGTTCGTAGGGTGATGATTCGGATGTGGGGTAGAAGTGGACGGTTTGCCAGCCCATTGCGTCAAGTTGGGCAGTCCAACGTCCGGCTTCTTCGAGCGTGGCGGTGACGACTAGCAGGTTGCGGGACTGAGCTTGTGCCAGAGCCGAACTGACGAGTCCTTTGGGCAACCGTGCCAGACCGTTCAGCTTCAAATGCTGATGCTGCTGAAGTTTTGCTAAGAGTTCGGTGGTGAGGGGCGATCGCCCCAGCGCACGAGTGATGGAAGAAAACGCCATGTTGAAGCTACGCAGTCTGATGAGAAGAGTTACTTATCTTCATCATAGAAGGCTTATCGTGCTGCTTCCGTTTTGAGTGAGGCGGTTACTCCCTGGCTAGCGGCTAATGTGAGCCGCGACGAACACCCCCGAATGAAGCGTAAAGTCTCTATACTTTCTGCCTACTGGTGTTGTTAGACCATAATTCAAAGAGAACTTCTCAACTACTCGATAGCCTTGATTGTGACGTTACCGCCTTCCACTGCTCGAATTTGCAGATCATAGCCGTAAAGTAAACTCATCCCAACCAACGGGTCAGTCTCCGCTGCCTTAACGGGAATGTTTCGGTATTGACCGTCCCAGATGATGGTTGAAGCATACACTTCAAACGTCACTTCGCTGCCATCACCTAATGTTCCACGATCGATCCCCGTCCAGGGTAAGTTCAACGCAGCAATGATTTCACGCGGTAGGCTCAGAAAGCCTGTATAGCCTGTATCGATGACCGCATCAATCAAACGTGTCTGACGATCTGCGTTGCTCAAGACCAGCGAAATGGTTGCCTCACAGCTTGAATTTACGACACCGCGCATCATACAGGGTTTCTTAAGCTCCGTGCGCCAAAGCGATGAACGGCACGATGTCCAATACGGACGATCCAGGGTTGAGCGTCAGGGAGTCGTGCAAATAAGCGATCGGTGGCAGTCAAGATCTCGTCAGCCACTTCAAAGGCTCCGGTTTCAATGTCGATCGCAACGATTTTGCCGTGATTGCCTGCCTCAACCTGGTGGCGCACTTGCTTCTCATAAATTTCATTACCCCGTCGAGCAAATTCTTCTTTGCTGTAGCGAGGTTGTCGAACCGTCATCGGCTTACCCTTACTCTCATAGTTGCCCTTTCATTTTAATCTGAGCGATCGCCACCATACCGACTCGCTCGGTAGTCTTTCTCACCATTAACGTCAGCGATCGACAAGATGGCTACTGTAGTCATGATTCTCGCTTACAATCGCTTGACTTAAATTGTAGCCCTACCCAACTCGGCAGCGCGATCGCCCCAG
>JBBSHC010000472.1:0-3949 GCA_038253425.1 Leptolyngbyales cyanobacterium
AGGTCTAACTGGATCAATTGGAGTAACAGGATCGACTGGTTTGATAATGGCTGGAAAGGCACGATTTTGCGTTGAGCTATAGAAGCCGTTATCTTGACCTGCTGCGACCACGATCGCACCCACAATACCATTAGCATTGGTTGGAATTGGTAAAATCTCATAGCGTTCAGCCAAAATTGGATTACCTTGATAGCTAACGGTATAGTTTGCAGGCGTTGTAGTCGAGGTAGCAGTCTGCTGGGGACCGCCAAAGAACGCAGCGTTACCGCCCTGAACGCGAATCAAACTGGGGGTTTGCACCGTGGTCGTATCAACATTTGAGCCTTCAAAAACAGTAATCCGATCATTGATCAGTGTTCTAGAACCATCGCCATAACGAATGGTAACTGGAGCATTCAGTACCGTAAATCCTATAGGAGAACTTGGTCTGCTAGCCGGAGCATCCGGTCGGGCAATGATACTAATTGGAAACGCATTACTGGGAGCACTACTCAAATCGATAGAAACGACAGAATCAGTGGCATTGATGGTTGTGATGCCTTTGCTATCTAGTAGCGATCGCAAGGAGCTACCCAACGGAGGTAGAGTAAAGTATCGAATGCCCAAACTTTCTGTAAAACTATCTGTTACCTGAAACAAGCCCCCGGCTCTAATGTCAATGCCATTTGCCCCGGCATCGATCGTCTTGACTGTGATGTTGCCAGTTGTAGATGACAGGAATACCGAAGTCGCGTCACTGCTAGATGGGCGTAATGCAGCAATATGCCCAGTAACGATATTTCCTACAGCAGCCAAGTAGACAGAGTTAGGACGAGCAATGATGTTACCAACAATAATGCTATTGCGAGAATCAATTACCACTACATTTTGTGCATCAAAGCTTCCATCAGCGTTGATATTGGCATTAGAAAATTTAGCGTCAGATATCCCCTCGATTGGTGTGCCGTTCACTCGAATCGTACCACCTACCAAAGTGGCATTTGGGGCATATTGATTAGTGAGAAGAATGGTTGATTGTCCATTGATTTGAATACTACCGACAGTAATATCTGCACTAGAAGGGGTAGAGGTAGAAGGGGGCGCAGAAAAGTTTGGTTGCGGGGGGGATACAGGAGCAGAGGGTAATGGAGTAGGAATGATCCTATTAGTGGGTAAACCTCCTAGCGCTGTCCAGTTGATTCCGGCTCGTATATCCAAGGTTGGTCGAACACTGCCATCAATGATTAAGACCGTCGGATTAAGGCGTTGAACATTACCATTACTATCAATGACTGGAGTGCCATTAAACGTAAGCAGGCTACCATCTGCTCTGGTAATAGGGGCAAGACTGGCGAATGAATTAATCGGAGTGGTATAGCCGTTCACCAAATTGGTCGTATCAATGGGATTGCTGTTAAAAGAATCGCCTGTTCTACCAAGATTGATAGTTTCGGTTCCTGTTCCTATCGCATTGATGGTGACAGCTCCAAGCGTCACGCTGCCTCCCGCCAGGATATGTAGTGAGGCTCCGGTGTAAGCGCCCAGAGTGACATCGCTTAATGCCAAAACAATGGGGTCATTAGGACTAAAAACATTGCCTGGAGATCCATTTAACTGCTCAAAGCGCAGACTGCCACCTGTGAAGTAGTGAGCATCCCCAGTAATAGGATTAGCAGAACGTAAAGTCATGTCCCCACCGGAAGCGAAGCCGCTATTAGGATGATTCAGCGCAAAGATATCAACAGCCTGGTTGCCCTGAATTAGCAGTTTTCCTCCTGATTGAAGAACAACCGGATTGGTAGCACTATCTCTTACTTGAACGGTGTTTTGTGCTAGGAGATTTAAGTCGTTAGCGGTATTAATTTGGCTCTCTACCAAGATTAAATTGTTGCTTGCAGAGAGAGTTGCAGTCTGAGCTGTAACGTTTTTTGCAACGACATCACCCGTTTTGATTTGAATACCAGAACCTGTCAGCTTGACGATGCCGTTGTCTGCTGTTACGCCTGTGGCACCACTCAAATTTCCGCCTGTGAGCAACTCTGGTAACGTCAGTGGGCTGAAGGGTTGGGGATTAAGAGCGGCTTTGGTTTCAACAGGTAAATCGAGGCTGAGTAAGCTGCCTGTTTGAGTCAGGCGCACCAGTTTCTCGCCGGGAATCGCCGCGATCGTAATCGTCCCTTCTGGAGCCGTGAGCGTTCCGGTGTTGATGATGGTACCGCCTAACAGTGTCAGGCTTTGTCCTGTTCCGACTGCCAGATTGCCTGCATTAACGATCGCTCCAGGTTGGGGCATTGTAAAGGCGAAACTGCCAGGATCACCGACCAAGGCTGCGTAATTGTTAGCACCAGTGGCATTCAACCAGCGATCGCCAAAGCCGATACCGTTGGCGGTGGTGGCTGTAAATGACCCTGCCACATCCAAACGTGCATTGGCACCAAACACAATGCCTGCCGGATTCATCAAGTACAGATTGGCATTGCTACCCGTCACTCGGATCAGCCCATTAATGATTGAGGCATCGCCACCGACCACCCGTCCCAAAATGTTTTGGATGGCTGGACTAGAGCGAAAATTGGCGACTTGATCAGCGTTTAGCCCAAACCTCTGAAAGCTTTGAAACAGATTACTACCTGCCGTTGTGCCGCCTGTGATATCGAAGGTATTGCCGTTGTGGGTGACGACAGTGTTGGCATCCCCGCCCACTGCTGTCACCTGTGCCTGGGCTGGTAGTTGCAGAACTTTGAGGAGGATTGTAGACAACAACAGCAGTTGTGCAAGGCGTGGGGTGACGTACATGGCGGTAGAAGAATGGGTGTGACGAGGGTACGATCGCGCCTCACCTGTTTCAGTGAAGGTATTGAAAGCTGTGAAAAATGATCATTTGCGATCGCACGTTGCGTCAGTATATCCACCGATTAGACGCCTGTGTTGCTTTTTATTCTTCCTTCACATAATCAAGGCAAACGATCGCTCCTTGCTGCTCCCTTGCGTCTCGCCATCCCGTTAGGGCAACCACGGGTACTGGCGAAAATCGGGTGGACGTTTTTCTAAAAAGGCTTGTTTGCCCTCTGCGCCTTCCTCGGTCATGTAGTAAAGCAAGGTGGCGTTCCCAGCGAGTTCCTGCAAGCCTGCCTGCCCGTCGCAGTCTGCGTTAAAAGCAGCCTTCAAGCAGCGAATGGCGATCGGGCTTTTCTCTAGAATTTCCTGCGCCCACTGAATGCCTTCTGCTTCTAACTGCTCCACAGGCACGACACAGTTCACCAAACCCATCTCTAACGCTTGCGCGGCGGTGTATTGACGGCAGAGATACCAGATTTCGCGCGCTTTTTTTTGCCCGACGATGCGCGACAGATAGCTGGCACCAAACCCCCCGTCAAAGCTACCGACCTTGGGTCCCGTTTGCCCAAAGATGGCGTTATCGGCTGCGATCGTCAGGTCGCAAAGAATGTGGAGAACGTGCCCTCCCCCGATCGCGTAGCCTGCTACCAGGGCAATGACGACCTTGGGCATGGAGCGGATGAGCCGCTGCAAATCCAACACGTTGAGCCGGGGCACACCATCCTCGCCGACATAACCTGCATGACCGCGCACACTCTGGTCGCCGCCTGCACAAAAGGCGTATTTACCGTCGGTATGAGGACCTGCACCTGTGAAGAGTACGACACCAATGCGGGTATCTTCGCGGGCGTTGGCAAAGGCATCGTAGAGTTCAAACACCGTTTTGGGGCGAAAGGCATTGCGCTTGTGCGGACGGTTGATGGTGATTTTGGCAATCCCATCGGCTTTGTGATAGAGGATATCTTCGTAGGTTTTGGCAACTTGCCAGTCGATTTGCATGGAGAGGGAGGGGGGGAGGAGTGAGAGGCGGAGGAGGCAGCGGCGGAGGAAAAATAACCCTAAGAACCATATGCGGCGGGAAAAAAAATCTAACCGCCGACAACAGCACGCACAATCTACTGCATAGAGTCCC
>JBBSHC010000473.1:0-3943 GCA_038253425.1 Leptolyngbyales cyanobacterium
AACCGATTTAATTTTCGATGACGGAGAACCTTTGGAAAGTAACCGCCACCGCCTTGCCATGAATGTGCTGATTGATTCAGCCCTGACGGCTTTGGGCGATCGACCTGATTCGTTTGTGGGCGGCAATATGTTTGTCTACTACAGTCAAGAGCAAGCCATGAATCGGGACTTCCGTGGACCCGATTTCTTTGTCGCTTTGGATGTGGATGGCAGTCGCGAACGGCAGGGTTGGGTCATCTGGCAAGAAGGTGGACGCTATCCCGATGTGATTGTGGAACTTCTGTCACCAAGCACGGCGACAGTTGACCGCACGGTCAAAAAGGATTTATATGAGCGGGTGTTTCGGACCGCTGATTATTTTATCTTTGACCCGTTTGATGCCCGTGTGTTCGAGGGTTGGCATTTGACCAACCAGCGCTATCAGCCTTTGCAACCAGACGCCCGCGGTTGGTTATGGTGTGAGACGTTAGGCTTGTGGTTAGGCACATGGGAAGGCAGTGTGCGCCGAGAACCGCCGAATGGAACTTGTGCTTGGCTCCGACTTTACGATACAGCAGGTAATTTAGTGTTTTTACCTGAGGAAGTTGAGCGCCGACGAGCGGATGAGGAGCAGCAACGAGCAGAGCAAGCGGAACAGGAAAAAGCAGTGTTGCTAGAACGCTTAAGAGCAAGAGGCATTGATCCAACAGAATTACTAGACCTGTCGGTAAATAAGAGAGAATAGAAGGCAGTGACAGGGTAAGAGGATGCTAAATCTTCAACGGGTGCTAAACCAAGACCGCTTGCTGCGGGCACTGACGGGCTTGAACCGGAAGGCGTTCGATGACCTGCTGGAAACCTTTAGCCCTTTGTATGACCAAACTCGCCAAACTCAACCGCGTCAACGAGCGGTCGGCGGCGGACGCAAAGCCCGGTTGCTTACCAATCAGGAGAAGTTGTTCTTCATCCTGTTCTACTTCAAGTGTTACCCGACCTTTGATTTAGCTGGCATTATTTTTGATCTGCACCGCTCCCAAGCGCACGAGTGGATGCATCGTCTCCAACCGCTTTTGGAGCAAACCTTGGGTGAGAAGATGGTGTTACCGGAGCGTAAGCTCGATAGCATTGAGGCCTTTTTCGAGCGCTTTCCAGCGGTGAAGCGGGTCATGATCGATGGGACAGAAAGACCCATTCAACGACCTCAAGACTCTGAGGCTCAGCAATTAAACTATTCGGGCAAGAAAAAACGGCACACCCGCAAACATCTTGCCGCCGTGGATGAGCACAAGCGAGTGCTGGTTTTGAGCAAAGCACGGGAAGGGAAATTGCATGACAAAAAGTTTCATGACCAAGAGGATATGGCTGGCAGTGTCCCCGATGCCCTTCCTATCGAAGTGGACTTAGGGTTTCTGGGCTTGCAGAAGGAGTATGAGAACATCCATCTACCCCATAAGAAACCAAGAGGAGGAGCACTCAGTGAGACTCAAAAACAGGAAAATCGAGCGTTGAGCCAATCCCGTGTGGTCTGTGAAAATGCGTTTGCGGGAGTCAAGCGCTACAACGCCGTCAGTATGATTTATCGCAATCGAATCAAGGATTTTGATGACCACCTGATGCTAACTGCCGCAGGATTATGGAACTTTTACTTGGTAGCCGCCTAGAAAAGGGAGGATCGAAACCGAGCAGTGCCTTATGTAGTTTTATTTCCCGACAACTCTACTCAGTTGATAGTGTGTAAAGGAGACGATTCATTGTGAATCAAGCCCCTGTTTTACCAATCGTGATTGTACCGCTCGATGGTGGCAAAGAGCCGGAACCCTGTCGAGAAGAATCACCCGACATACGCCACTGGCAGATTGAGGAGTTTTTGCGTCAAATGGGGAAAGTGGACAACACTCAACGCACCTATCGGGGACAACTGGTACGGTTTGCTGCCTGATGTCCTAAGTCCTGGCTCGATGTGACACCCAGCGACATTGGGAAATATCGACGAGAATTGAAACTCAAGGGGTTGAAAGCAACCTCTGTCAATCATGCTCTAAATACCCTGCGATCGTTTTATCAGTGGCTCCGGCGTAGCAATAGCTATCCCATAAACCAGCCGTTACCCACAGATGTCATCGATCTGGAACGACAGCCAGAACCGCAGGCAGACTATCTTGAGCCAGAGGCTTTGACGCAACTGTGGCTAGCTCTGGAGTTAGATGACCGAACACGGGTGCGCGATCGCGCTATTGTTGCAGTACTTAGTCATGGTTTACGGGCCTCCGAAGCCTCAGCCGTTAATGTTGAGCACTGGAATGGCAAACGCCTCGTAGTCCATCGTTCCAAGGGGCAGAATGTCTCCGAAGTGCCGTTAAGCCGAGATGCAAGACAGCATTTGGAAGCCTATTTAGAGTGGCGACGGCAACAGGGTGGCAGCTTTGAGCCTATGCCGGAAAGCCCAATGTTTTTGGCGCAAGACCCGAAGAGTGCAGGCAAGCGACTGGGTTACAAGGGCTTGCACAAAATGGTGAAGCAATTGGGAGCGATCGCGGGAGTGAGAGACCTCTACCCACATCGCTTTCGCCATTCTTTTGGCACAGCAGTGGCGCAGTTAGGGATTGATCCGCTGTACGGCAAGGAACTGATGGGGATCAAGAGCGATCGAGTCTATCAGCGCTACACCAAAGGTGTGTTCAAGCAGGCGGCAGCCAAAGCCTATTTGCAGGCGATTGGCGAAAATCCTGAGCAGACAGAGTCTTAGCAGTACTTGCTCAAGCCATAGGCTTAACAGCCTGCTCGCTTCGGTAGTGCCTTTTAGGGAAGGACGTAGAAAAAAGGGCGAGCGAGAATGGAGAAGTAGGTAAACTTGATCTCACTCCATTGATGATTAAACCCCTACTGACCTGTCCGACCGGTGGCTCGAATGACATCAACAAAAACAGCACGACCCGTCACGGCAATCAGAGCTACAAATGTCGCGTACGCCTTTGGCGGGGCGAAGCCCTATGTGGGCGGCAGATTGTCGAAAATCCCAAGTGGAGACGGATTCAGGATGAGACCAAAGCCACGCTTGAGCGAATGTTGCTAGAGAAGATTCCGCTGGCTGGGATTGCTCGGAGTTTGCAGGTGAGTGAAAGCTGGCTCCAGCAGTACGTGAATGATTACTACGCCACAGTTCCTCAACAAGTGCAAGTGCAACCGAAACCGAAACGACGATCGCTGTTGCTCTAATCCGAAATTGGCTTTGCCCCTCGCGCTACTAACAATTGAATCATTTGACTGCGATCCTTTTCTCCACTGGCACGGACACTTGTTGCATCCCGCAAGGCTTGATCCCCCACCTCTGCGACCAGTGCTTTACCATCATCAGGAGTCGCGGCAAACAGCAGCTTCATCGTGTCGAGTCTTCCCCAGAAGGCTGCCTGTAGCAAGCTCCCTCCGTCAGGCTTTGCACCGGCTTGCAGCAGTGGTTTGACCTGTTCTGGATCTCTAGCCCAGTAAAGCGCAGACTGCCCTTTTAAATCACGCGCATTTACATCGGTTCCAATCTGAATCAATGTTTGCAATTCAAGGTTCAATCCACATTGAACCATCTTAATCAAGAGTTGTTCGCGAGTGTTCCGCACGTCTCCACGTTGAGCGAAATCCAGCACATACGATTCTGTCCCTTGCATATCAATTCGACCTAGCGACAGACTGCCAACCCATAGCAGCACTGTAATCAGGACAGCGAATCCGGCTGCTTGCTTTACTGAGAACCGTCGCCATAGAAATAAGCTACTTGCTCCGACTGCTGCACAGAAAAAAACAATCATTCCGGTCTGACTTGCAAGGATGATCGCGACCTTTGCAAGTCCTTCCGGTAGCACTGCCAGCCACGCCAGAATGCGGATACGGATAAGGAGCCAAAACACAAATGCAGAAAAGCTCCAAATCAGAATGACAAAAAATCGTAGACCATAAACCCATCGGCTTACTT
>JBBSHC010000474.1:0-3940 GCA_038253425.1 Leptolyngbyales cyanobacterium
CCAAGCTGAGTCAACCGTTCGCCAACTCGTGCATCTGACTCAAGTCGTTTATAGTGTAGGGTGTGCCAGCTTGCTACCTGATGGCGTGATCATGAAGTCTTCCGTCTCTTCTTGCCCAGTGCCTTTTGAGCAGCAGCCCCTGAACGAATATCAGGAACTCAGTGCATCCTGGTTTTTTGGTTGGGCAACCCTTTCTTTGCCGCGCTACATGCAAAAACTGCTCTGGCTTTGGTGCTGGAGTTGGACGATCGCTGGACCGATCGCGGCAGCCAGTTTCTCGCCAACCAAAAATCTGGCTCAGTTTACTTTGACGGGCATGGCAGGAGCCACCCTGTGCCTTTCGCTGGTGCTTTTGCGTCTGTACTTAGGCTGGACGTACATTCAATCGCGTTTGTCTGCCGTTACCATCTTTTACGAAGAATCGGGTTGGTATGACGGTCAGCTCTGGGCAAAGCCGCCCGAAATGCTTGCAAAAGACCAATTGGTCGTGACGTATCAGATTCAACCCATCCTCAAACGCCTCATGCAGACGTTTGGAATCCTGGCGATCGGGTTTGTCGCTGGTGTACTGGTTTGGCAACTATTGTGAAGAGTGGGGAGTGGGGAGTAGGGAGTCGGAAAGCAGGGGAAGTACAGGGAGATGGGGAAGCAAGGAGAGTTGGGGAGCAGGCATTAACGAACATGCATTACTAACAACTAACAACCGACAACTTCTTTTAGCTCAAAACTCAAAACTTTCTCCCGCCTGTCCCCTTCCAATGCTAGAGTTTTACGCATGACTAGGGGAAGACGCACACAAGCCGCAGAACTGGAAGTTCGGTTACTGCGCGAAGGTATTATTGAATCCAAGCATTACGTCCAGGCAGTCATTTGTGACAACCGTGGGCGAAACCTTTTGGTGGCTGGCAGTGCAGAAACCGCAACCTTCGTGCGCTCTGCTCTCAAGCCGTTTCAGGCATTGGCGGTGACTACGACAGGCACATTGGAACGCTATGGCTTGACCGATCGCGATCTGGCAATTATTTGTAGTTCGCACAAGGGCACGATCGAGCAAGTGCGGCAGGTGTTTAACATTCTTTGGCGTGCGGATGTTGATCCAACGGTGCTGCAATGCCCAATTCCCGCTGGAAAGCGCAGCCGCCTGGAATACAACTGCTCTGGCAAACACGCGGGTATGCTGGCAGTCTGCCAGCAGCGCAATTTTCCGCTCAGTAGCTATCTTCAGCGCAGCCATCCCGTCCAGCAATTGATCTTGCAAAAGGTCGCCGAACTGCTGCGAATGCCTGCCGAAGAGTTTATCAGCGCTCGTGACGACTGCGGCGCACCAACTTACTTCATGCAGTTAGGGCAAATTGCCTCACTCTACGCCCGCCTTGCGTCTGGCGATAGCCTGGATATGGAACGCATTGTCCGTGCGATGACGCATCATCCCGCCATGGTATCTGGTAGTGGTGAATTTGATGCCGAACTGATGCGCCTGACAGAAGGTGAACTGGTCAGCAAAGCTGGCGCGGAAGGCATTCAGTGCGTTGGGCGGCTGGGCGAAGGCTTAGGTTTGGCAATTAAGGTGATGGATGGGGCGAAACGTGCAAAATACGCCGTCGCGATTCACCTGCTGAAGCAAATGGGCTGGATCAGTCCCTCTGTGTCAGAAACGCTATCAGAAAGCTTTATGACGATGAGCAACGTCACGCGGCTTGAAGTTGCAGGCGAACTGTCGATGCTGTGATCTATTAGCGATTAGCGGTCGGCGGTTAGCTTTAAAGCTCATGCTCATCGCTGACCAAACAGGCGCTTAGGCTTGAACGCTCCCCTAGCGTTGTTACGCTTGAAAACTGGACATCAACCAGGCAACAACCTGACTGTCGTCCATTTGCGGTCGCATGGTCATCGCTTCACACAGCACAGCCATTTCAAGTCCTGGTAAAACTTGAGACTGAGTGAGACGCTGGCTGCCGTTGTTGACAATTTGAAACGCTAGAACCTGTGCGTTTTCGACATCCACCACCCAGTACTCAGCCACATTCATCTCTTCGTAGAGCAACCGTTTCTTGCCCAAATCAGCGTCAAGTGACGAGTCTGCTACTTCGATCGCCAAATCCGGTGCAGGGGTTTCATCCAGGTTCGTAATGCTGCTTCCCTGCGGTACGAGTGTGGCGCGATCGCCCACGTAGTAAGAAACATCTGGTTGCGCTTCTCGGACACCTGTTTTGCGATAGCTACAGTTTGTTAATCCTTTAACGGGAATGCCTTTAAGACCACAAAATAAGCCGATCGCCAGAATAATGATTGTATTTTCGCTGGCATGGTCTGGTCCTACGCCCATCTCTACCCTCATTTGACCGTTGAAGTAATACCCTTTGGCTTTCGCATAAGCGGGATCGTTGCTGATTCGCAGGTACTCGTCCCAGGTTGCAGTGACCCAGGTGTTGGTAAGTAATTTGGGTTGAAGTTGAACCATAGCGGCTCCTAAAGCATCCCTTAAGCTTAACGTTCAGCAGGCGGCATGAGCTTTAAAGCACGCGCGCTGTACGATAGCGGCTTGCGATCGTACCTGATGGCTATTCACGGGACTAACACTGAAACAATGTTGGGATTGACACACACAGTACAGAGGGGCTGTTAAAATCCAGAAAAGTTCTCCCGGCACCCCATGAACGATCTAGTCCTGCAAGTCAACAACCTTGAAGTTCAGTTTCAACCCGATGGACGGTTGATCAAGGCGGTGGATGGCATTTCGTTTGAGGTGAAACGGGGGCAAACGCTGGGGATTGTAGGCGAATCGGGTTCAGGTAAATCAGTGACATCGCTGGCGGTGATGGGATTGGTGCCGTCTCCGGGCAAGGTGACAAAGGGCGAGATTTTGTTTTGGGGTGCTGAAAGCGGGGCGCAGCCGATCGACCTCACAAAAATCCCCAGCCGTCAGCTCGAAGACTATCGCGGCGGCGAAATCTCAATGATCTTCCAGGAGCCGATGAGTTCGCTGAATCCGGTTTATACGATCGGGTTTCAGCTTGTAGAAGCAATCCGTCTGCACAAACGAGTGACGCAAAAAGAAGCCGAACGGGAAGCGATCGCGCGGCTTCAGGAAGTGCGCCTGCTGCCAGACAATGAGGCGATGAAACAGCGCTATCTAGAAGATCTCCAGCGCACCAGTCCCGCTGCGCCCTTGCCTGCGGCACCCGAAGTAGAACATCAGGTGTTTCGCCAGAAGACTGCCTTTCTCAACCGCTATCCGCATGAACTGTCAGGTGGGCAAATGCAGCGCGTGATGATTGCCATGGCGATCGCCTGTGACCCTGCCCTGCTGATTGCCGATGAACCCACTACGGCGCTGGATGTCACCGTACAGGCAACCATTTTAGATCTGCTGCGGGACTTGCGCGATCGACGGGGGATGTCCATGATGTTCATCACCCACGACCTGGGGCTAATTGCCGAAATTGCTGATGATGTTGCCGTCATGTATCAGGGCAAAATTGTCGAAGCGGGTCCCGTATTAGACATCTACTCCAAGCCGCAGCACCCCTACACCAAAGGGCTGCTCACCTGCCGCCCCAGGCTCGATCGCCGCCTGCATCTGTTGCCCACTGTTGCCGATTTCATGCAGGTCAGCACCGCACCATCGGGCGAACTGCTGATCGAAGAACGCGAAACGGATGTCGATCGCGCGCTACAGCTTGCCCGCGAAGTCAGCCAGAAGGAACTCGACCAGCGGTTAGCCACCCTTCAGCAAGCAGCACCGTTGCTGTCTGTGCAGAAACTACGCGTGCAGTTTCCCGTGCGTGGTGCCTTTGGGCAAACCAAACGCTATTTTGTCGCCGTGAAAGATGTCTCCTTTGACGTGTATCCCGGTGAAACGCTGGGCTTGGTGGGAGAGTCGGGCTGCGGTAAATCGACGCTGGCACGCGCCATTCTGCAACTCATCAAACCTGCCAGC
>JBBSHC010000475.1:0-3935 GCA_038253425.1 Leptolyngbyales cyanobacterium
GGGCTGACGATGGCTGGAAGATCTGCCCGAAAATGCTCGTACTCTACCCGCTCAAAGCCAGCATTTTCCAAAGCAACCCAGGTTTCACGATTCGGATGACAGCCATCACCTAGTACCTTCCAAAGCGGTTCTGCCCAATCTTGCAGACCGCGCAATCTGGTTTCCTGTGGTGCTGCGACATGATCCAGGAAGAAGAAGCGTCCACCCGGTTTCAGAACCCGTATAGCCTCTTGCAGGACGGCTGGCAAATGCTCGACTGAGCACAACACAAGCGTACTGACAACGGCATCCATGCTGTTATCAGCAACCTCCAGGTGTTCAGCTGTTCCAAGACGAAGCTCAACGTTTTGGAGTCCGAGGCGATCGGCTTCCTTTCTCAGGTAGGAATGCATGTAAGCGTTTGGCTCAATCCCAATCCAGTGAAGATCACGCGGGTAGTAAGACAGGTTAGAACCTGTACCAGAACCAATTTCTAAAACGTTGCCGTGCAAAGCAGCAAGCATCGCTCGTTTGCGCTCTGCCATGTCCGCTTCGTACTTAGCAGTGCCATGCGCCATTAGCCAAACAAAAAGGCGTTGATACCAGCCTGAGGCTTTGTGCGGGCGTGCCGCTACTGGTTATGTTTCTATTTTCATGCAGCGCCTCCAGCTTGGCTATTTGAGTCATCCCAAGTCTTACCTTAGCGGTTGACCAACGCCAACTGCCTGAAGTTGTTCTCTGGTGGGTTTGCCAGTGAGAACAAGCGTTCCATTAATGGCGATCGCTGGCACCGCTTTCACTCCATATTGTTGAGCTTTCTCCAATTCTTCTTGCAGGTTGTAGACTGACACCTCGCAACTGGAGCAAACCAGTTCTTGCACCATACGAACGGTTTCATCGCAAAGTGAACAGCTAGCCGTAAAAATCTCAATTTGACGTTTTGACATGGTGGTTATCCAAACTCTTTACTGATGTCATTCTCGACGCTCTACTCAGATGGAGAGTCAAGCCTCCAGACAAACATGTTTGCTTAAGCAATACCAAAGAGAGGCTGGAAAGGCTGCACCGTTTAAGCTGGCTCAATTTCTCATGAATAAACCGAAGCTTCTTCTTTTTTGTAAAACTCCCTTGACTCTCAAGTTGACTTGAGGGACTAGCATGATTTTGTAGCAAGTTCAGTAGTTTAAGCTACTAAATTTTAGGAGACTCAAGATGAAAGTATTAACCATTGGTTCCGCCATTGCGCTCATGATCACCGCTTTTGGTTCTGCCGCCTATGCCAATCATCAGCCTGGGCAACCAGTCACAACTGGAGGGGCAGCCAACCAGCAATTGATGAAAAACGCGCAAGATCACAGAGGCGAAGTCCAATTATCTAGTACAGCACCGTCCAACACTGAAGTGCAACAGCCCAAAGTTAAGTCTAAGGCTGAAGCGCAACCAGTCACTGAAGGAGCCAACGCAAGTAGTCAATCGACTCTACAACCAGTCACGACTGGAGGAGCAGCAGCACAGCAACTACAAGAGCGTCACAGAGGGCGTTAGTTCTACCGGTTGGGTTGAGTCGCTGAATCCTGTGTTCCCATTGGTTTCCATGTCTGACAATTTGTAAATCTTTTTGTCTAGCACTTACAGCCGTTTTCCTTTGCATTCACCCCAACCTGTACCCGACACCCCACACCCGTATTCACAGAACTGTGGCTTACCCAATTAGTAACCGCCGTAAGCTTGCGGCTATACAGAGATGATTGCGAGTATAGCGAAGCTCTGCATAACAGGAGGGTGTGTTCAAGCATAGCTGGAGGCGGTGGCAAAGCGCAGATCAAGATGCTAATGCCTTGCGACTCGTGCAACACCTCCGCTCCCGACCGACCCGACTCACAGCCGCAATCTTGTTTAGCGAAATCAGCGGATGAAGTGTCTTCCAGCCAACTTGCTCACTTTTAGCAAGTTGGCGAATGGCTTGACTCTCAAGTGGACTTGAGGGTTTAACGTACAGAGGTTCCCTAGTAACGTGCCTTAGTTTGGGAGTAAACATGAAATTTTCTAAACGAATCCTCATTGTACTCAGTGGTGCTGGCTTGTTGCTGCTGGGAGCCTGTAGTAGTGGACAGCAAACAGCCAGTCCTGGCAGTAGCCCTGCTGCCTCTCCCTCAGGCTCCATGAGCAAAATGGAGCAGCCCAATCAGGGTGGACAGAGCCTTAAACCTGTCTCGCAAACAGGAGAGGCTCAGATGACCCTTAGCTCTACAGCAAATCCCCTACCTCAAGGGAAAAATACGCTGATGTTGACGGTAATGGATGCTCAAGGTCAATCGATCGCTGCCAAAGACGTTCAGGTTGCCATCAGTATGTCTGCCAAAGAAATGGATGCGATGGGCATGAAGGGCATGGGGGAAGGGTCGGCAAAGACAACTATGAAACCTGCGGCAGCGCCCGGACAGTTTGAAGTCGCTACCAGCTTACCGTTTGGTGGAAACTGGGAGTTAAAGGCAGAGGTTAAAGATGCTAAATCGCCAGCCAGTGCCGTTTTCAAGCTTGCAGTGAAATAGTTGTAGCGATGACTTGGCAAATGAAATTGTGTGCTTCCTCGGTCTATTGGTTGGTAGGAGTGGGAATTTGGGGCATCGGGTTAACTGCAACGACGGTTCACGCTCAAGCGGTTTCCCCGCCCGCCCCTAGCCCGACTCAAAACGAGACGCTGGCACAGAACCGTCCCATCCTTTCTGGTGCGTTATCTCTTGCGGAGGCAGTGCAGCTGGCAAGGGCACAGAACGTTAGCATTCAAGTCTCTGCTCAAGACCGTGCGATCGCCGAAACCCAGATAAGCAGTGCCCGATCAGCTCGGTTGCCTGTAGTCTCTTTGGGGGCGGCCGGCACCCTTGCTAATGATGATTTCTTTTACACAACGGGCGTTGGACCAGGGAATATTCCCAGAAATGCAGTGGGAGAATTCAATGTGGGTCTGAGTTTGCCACTCTACACTGGAGGGCGCTTAACCGCACGAATAGACCAGACAATCGCGGAACGAGAGGCAGCGCAAGCCGATCTCGCAACGACCCGTCTAGAGTCGGTTTTGATGGTGAAAAAGTCGTATTTTGAGGCACTGTTTACGCGATCGCAGGTCGAAGTGTACCAGCAATACGTCGCACAACGGGAAGCCTCTCTGAAAAACACGCGTGACCTGTTTGCAGTCGGTAAAGTCCCACGCGTCTACGTCTTGCGCGACCAAACTGAACTTGCCAGTGCCAAACGAGCGCTGCTTGCCGCTCAAACCGTGTTGGCTAAAGCGATGGCAGATCTCAAGCGTGGTTTAGGTGCCAGTCCCGACTCCGCTTTCACTCTCAGCGACACACTCAACGTGAAGCCCGTTGACTTGGCATTGCCCCAACTCTTGGCGCAGGCGAAACAAACCAATCCCGCCCTGGCGGCTTTGCATTCCCGAATCAAAGCAAATGAGGCGGACATCCGGCTGGCAAGAGCCGCTTTTTTGCCTCAGGTGAATCTTTTTGCCCAGGGTGAACTCCGGGCTCCCACGTCTCCTGGTTTTGGGAACGGCGGCTCGCTGGCAGTGGTGGCGAACTGGCAAGTGCTTGATTTTGGTGGGCGATCGGCAGCAGTCGATCGGGCACTAGCAGGTGTGCGGAAAGCCCAGTTGCAGGTGGATGAAAAAGAGCAAGACCTCGCCAAGCTGATCACGCAGGCATGGCTAGATTGGCAGGAAGCCAAAGAGGCGATTGATCTGACCCAAGCCGCTGTGGCTCAAGCAACCGAGGAAAATCGACTGGCGCAAGAGCGCTTTGCTGTGGGCAAAAGTATTCAAGTGGAAGTGCTGAATGCTTCCGTTGCCCTGCTCCGTACTCGTTTGGAAAATCTGAAAGCCTTCTACGACTACAACGTGGTCTTGGCTCAATTGGAGCAATTAAGAGGCGTAGAGATCGAACGACCTTCATCCA
>JBBSHC010000476.1:0-3932 GCA_038253425.1 Leptolyngbyales cyanobacterium
CTAGCCGATCGAGTAGGGCGCTTTCGGGCAAATTAATAAAGAGAAAATAGCGATCCTCACACCCTAGATTTACACAAATGCGATTTGTTGCTCGATGCTTTTGGTCTGGTGCTAGCTTGTCCCAGTTGTCTGTATGAAGTCCATTGCGGCACCCGCGCTGCCGATCGAGCGTGGAAGTCCATAAGCCCGTTTCCCTGGCTCCCATGCCGTTAATGACAGGTGGCTCATCACCCAGACAAAAGGGCGCAAAAAAATCGACCAGTTGAGCGATCGCCGCCTGACATCCCTTTCGCATTCTGTCTTTAGCGACTGCAACGGTTGCGGCTGATCCCACTCCTTCGGCTATAAATGTTGCCAGAATAGAGGCTGGAACCTGCACAATGCTGATGCCAATCTCTCTCGGCGGTGGCTCTTCAGCCCAAAGCAACGTTAGCTCGGCGGGGGTCGGCTCATGCCAGGGTGCTTGGGGCACAAACGACTCTGCACAGTAAGAGTCTCGATCGGGCACAACGTCGATCGCGGCTGTCGTTCCAGCGCTCAACCACAGTCGCGGTTCTTTTCTATTGGCTTGATAGGCACAAAAAATGCGTATCCCTTCTTGTAAAACTGCCATCTTTTTTACGGTTTAGATTGTTAGGAAGTTTAGATTGGGATGAAGTCAAGATGATCGGCGTTATCTAAGTTAAGGCATTACAATCTATGTTGCATCTTTGCCATCAGTGAAAATACATAAGTATTAAATGCTAACCAACAGCTACGCTTGAAACCTGTCTCCACTCTAGAGTTAAAGAACTGATATCTACCTGTATGGTTGCGTTACAGTTCGTAGCGTTCAACCTAAATTATTGTCTTTAAGGAACAGTTACCCTGCCTTTCTTCACCGTTTTGTTACGTAATAAGTACTACGTTAGAACAAGCATTGACTTATTGAGGCTCTAAAAATAATCTTCTAAAAGTGTAGTCTCAAGGAGACTTAAATTCGTATGTTGACGACGTACAAGCCCGAAGCATTTGCCAATTTGGAAACATTTGAAGCCGCAAGAGAACAGTTAGAAGACAGAAAAGAGCTTCTACCAGAGTTGGGAGCCGTGATCCGTCGCCACGGTTTAAACCAACAAATTGGTATTTCTTTACTTCACAAGCATTTTGATCTAATGCCTGAAGAGCTTTTGGTCGAGGAGTTTGAAGGTAACCACGCATACATCAGACCAACGGCTGAGTGTGCTGATAGCTTGCCCTACATGTGGAAGCTGGAACAGGATAAACATTCTGGTGAATCAACCTGGACACCGTTAGAGTTTGTGCGTCGGACGGATGCCGCCGAAGTGGCTGAACGAGCCGCAACTGTCGCTCAAAATCCGACCTTTCTCAAAGAATTGGCTGAGAAGCTTGCAGACTTGGGCGTGACGAACTTATTTGGTTTCAGCGTTCTACACCGCGAAACGATTCACGTTGCTGAAGGCAATATCCTGGTTGAGTCAACCGATGATGATGCACGCGTGCTCATGTTCTCTGCACTGCCTAGAACAGAGGTCGATCCTAAAACCTTGACCCAAACACTCTGGAAATTTTCAGCCGAGGGTGGAGTTGAGGGTGTGACTGAGTGTAGCCATTGCACTCATTGTACTCACTGCACTCACGACGCCTAACATTGAATTAGTTCGGACGCAGAAGTGATCCCTCTCTCTTTCTAAAACGGAGCTTCCAGAATGCTCACTTTTTAAAGGTTAGGGGGATTCAAGTTTTTAAGCTTGCGTCAGTTGTTAAGCCATACCGATAGTGGCGATCGCGCGGCTAAGGTATCCCTTTCATCTTTTAGCCTGACTTCGTTTATTTAGGAAGCGCTAGATGTCTTGCCATGCAAGCAATTAATTACAGCGATCGTGACTACTGTGCCCCTGGCGATGCCCTTAAGCAGCAGGGTAAATTGTCTGAAGCGGTTGCCTGTTACCAAGCAGCAATGCAGCAATACCCAGAGTCTCCCTGGGTTCACTTTCACCTGGGGCAAGTGCTACAGCAGCAGGGTGAAATTAATGACGCGATCGCGTGCTATCAGCAGGTCATTCGTCTCCAGCCTGACTTTGCGTTTGTTTATGCACCCTTGCGCTATGCGCCTCTACCCGCTGGCTCTCCCCTGGTGGCTGAGCTAGTTGTGTTTTATCGTCAGATGATTGAAACGAGTCCGCAGGTTTCTTTGCTCTCCAGCAATTTAGCAGCGCTTTTGACCAAGCAAAATCGGGTGGAAGACGCTATTCCTTTCATACAGATTGCTATTCAGCAGCAGACGCTGGCAGCTCACCCAGAATGGGCAGCTAAAACATGGGATCTCAGCCAGGTGCAAGGACCAGACTTTATCATTATTGGCGCACCTCGCTGTGGCACTACGTCGCTTTACCGCTATCTCGCCAGCCATCCCCAGATTCTAGCTGCCGCCGAAAAGGAAATTCGTTTTTTCTCCCAGGAGTTTGACCGGGGGCTGGAGTGGTACTTGGCTCACTTTCCTCCGATCGCTGCCACAGAACCATATATGACGGGAGAGGCTACGCCCACTTATTTAGCGCATCCGCAGGCAGCGCAAAGACTACAGCAGTGCTTTCCTCGCACCAAACTGATTGTGATGCTGAGAAATCCGATCGATCGAGCCTTTTCGCATTACCAGATGCTGGTGAGACGTGGTACCGAGCAACGTTCATTTGAGACCGCGATCGCGCAAGAACGACAAGCCTTAGCAGACGCAACAGACGCAACGCTAGAACAAGGCTGCTACTGGCGCAGTGGTGATTATCTAACCAAAAGCCTTTATGTGCATCACTTGCGACGGTGGTTAACGCAGGTCGATCGAGAACGGGTTTTAATTGTGCAGAGTGAGGTTTTTTACAACGATCCCGCCGCCACTTTACAGCAGATTTTTGCCTTTTTAGGGCTGCCCAATCATGCCCTGCGTCGCTATCCTAAATACAACGCTGCGCCTTACTCGCCCTTACAAGCGGCTACCTTTCGCAGCTTAAGCGAATACTTTGCGCCTTACAATCAGCAGCTAGAGACCGAACTCCAGCGATCGTTTGCCTGGTGAGTTTGAGGGGTAGAGAGGCAGAAGAGAGCGTGTCCTTCTGTTGTGGCTTCAGGTTGCTTTAAGGGTCGCTCGTTTGTACATCCGCTAAGCGTGATTCTAGAAAGCGACTCATCCAGGCTTCCAGATACACCTGATTTTGCCGCTGCTGCTTTGGATCGGTGGTGTCTAGCGGGTAGGGTGCCAAACCGAAAATCGTTGCCGTTGTCACACAAAACATTGACTTTTGAAACGTCTCACAAATCCTGACGCGTAGATCACTTTCACCACGCTTCCCTTTGCGGTAAACCTCGCGCAAATAGTCTGGCAAAAAGTGCCGCATATCTTGCATGAGCATGGTTGGTGGAATGCCCGCCCCCCCGATTGGTAGCGGATCGGCATACAGTGCACCATAAGCAAAACGGCTCTGATCGGGTGGAATTTGGTACAACTGCGCGTTATAAGAAACGGTGCCCGAAAACGGTGTCCCGCGAAAGAAGATGGCTTCGACATAGGGAATGGCGGCATCAGGCAGAAAGGTTAACCCTGCCGCTTTGGGTATGATTTCATAGGATTGGTTTCGCAGGGTGGCGTGGTAGGTGATGGGTAGCTTTGCGGCAGCAACTAACCCCTCCTGAATGTGAGTGACAATCTGCGAGATGGATTGAATTTCGCCTCGATCGTAGCGATCGGATAGCGCTAGAAACATTTCACTCATCACCTTCCAGAATTGACCCAGCGTACTGTAGTAGGTGAGTTGCCGAACGTGCTCTGGCAAAAACTCTGGAAACAAACGATGCAGTCCTTGCAGCCCAATGTTGGACTTAATTCTCGCTTGAATGGCACGTTCTGCTCGTTCCCTAAATTCAGGTGTATCCAAGTA
>JBBSHC010000477.1:0-3931 GCA_038253425.1 Leptolyngbyales cyanobacterium
GAATTACGTTAGCTCTAGCGATCGTAGCTGACTCAGACGGTTTTCTCTGCCTAAGATCGAATAGAGGCTACATAGATGTATGCAGCAATTCTTCAGGTTGGCACCAGAGCACAAAGTGGGTCAGCGTTGGTATGGTCAAAACGATTTTGTTTCTAGCAGTGCTGGCGATCGTCGTCGGGTTGATTTTAGCAGCACCGTTGTTAAACAGGTTACGACGCAGACGCATTCGCGATCGTGCCTTGCCCTCTCGCTGGCAAAAGAGCCTTCGCAATTTGCCTGTTTACAAGCGTCTACCAGAACCGCTGCAACGAAAACTGCGTGGGTATATTCAGGTATTTTTAGCAGAAAAGAACTTTACAGGCTGCGGCGGACTGACCATCACCGATGAAATCAGAGTCACGATCGCCGCGCAAGCATGTCTGCTGTTGCTTAATCAAAGTGAGCGGTTCTACCCAAAACTCAACACCATTTTTGTGTATCCGACCGCGTTCCTGGTCAACACAGCGCAGTCAGTTGGCGGCTACCTGGTGGAAGAGGAAAAAGTAGCGCGTCGGGGCGAATCGTGGGAACAGGGTATTGTGGTGCTGTCATGGGAGGACATTCAGTACGATACAACGCATGAGCATGATGGTCATAACGTGATCCTGCATGAGTTTGCTCATCAGTTAGATCAAGAAGATGGCTCGACCGATGGGGTACCGTTTCTTGCTCATCCAGACGATCGCGCTACCTGGTCACGGATCTTTAGACGGGAATACGATCGACTGCAAGGCGACGTACAGCGTGGAGCAAAGACGACTCTGGATGCCTATGGTGTAACCAGTCCAGCAGAATTTTTCGCTGTGGCGACAGAAACATTTTTTGAACAAGCCAAACAAATGCAGCGCCATCACTTAGAACTCTATGAGGTGCTGCGCCGCTACTACGGGTTAGATCCGGCTAACTGGAGTCCGCCTTAATCAACCATCTGGTCGGGCTTGGCATTGAACATCCTCGTAAAGCAATGCGATCGGACAGCAAAACGTAACACTCGTTAGCTCAACCTCCTCGCCAGCCAAATAGTGTGTCAACTCCCACTTGCCTGCCGCATTCAGCCGAAAACATTCAACGCTAGTGCGCTCAGCATCAATCAAAACATACTCTTGCAGCGTTCTGATGTTGCGATAGTGAGCGAACTTTCCACCCCGATCATACGCTTCAGTACTTGGTGAAAGCACTTCAACGATTAAGCAAGGTTGCTCAATAAATTCCATCGCAGTGCGATCGCGCTCATCACAACTGACTGACAGATCGGGGTAGTGAAACGGTCCCTTCCCTGTAATACCAACTTTGATATCAGAGTTAAACACGCGGCAACTACTACCACGCAGGTGAGACTTTAGTGCTGTTGCAAGGTTTAACGCAATGGTGCCATGAGGAATGGTGCCACCTGTCATGGCAAAAACTTCACCATTGACATACTCGTAGCGGCATTCCTGGTGCTGCTCCCAGTTCAGATACTCTTGCGGCGTCAATTTCTGGAAGTGTGCAACCATTGCTCTCTGTTCTTGGACGCAGAATTGTCTATGGCACAATCAGCACGGGACAGGGTGAGAGATTGATCACGCGATTGGTGACGCTATCGGAGACGCCTTCATCAGTCAGCCCTAAACCACGACAACCCATCACAATTAAATCAGCGTTGATTTCATCCGCCACATCGCAAATGGTAAAAGCGGGTTTGCCTTCACGCTCGATCGCGTCTGCTTCAATGCCCTGCTGCAAAAAAAGAGCTTTGGCAGTGGTCAGCAGTTCAGCGATCGCCTCTGGGGAAGACATGACATCGCTAGTGCCATCTTCGGCAGGTGGCTCGACTACCGACAGCAGAATCAACCGACTGTTGTGAATTTTAACAACGTCAGCAACAGTTTCAGCCGCCTGTTGCGACTCTCGACTACGGTCAATGGGAAAAAGTACAGTCTTAAACATAGTAGGTATTACCGATGACACGGACTTCGGTACAATAGGTAAAAAGACTCATTTAGGAGATTGTTTCGGTGGCCAAGAAGACCTTAGCAAGCTTATCATCCTCTGATTTGTCCGGTAAGCGCGTCCTCGTACGGGTAGATTTTAATGTTCCTTTAGATGATCAGGGCAATATTACAGACGATACTCGCATTCGTGCAGCGCTGCCGACAATTCAAGATCTGGCAACTAAAGGCGCAAAGGTAGTTTTGGCGAGTCACTTTGGTCGTCCCAAAGGGGATGACTATGCCGCTCGCGTTACCGATAAGTTTCGCCTGACACCTGTTGCCAAGCGCCTTTCAGAACTGCTAGGCAAACCCGTTGTCAAAACGGATGACTGCATCGGTGACGATGTTACCGCTAAGGTCGCTGCATTGAGTAATGGTGACGTACTGCTGTTAGAAAATGTGCGTTTCCATCCGGGTGAAGAAAAGAACGACCCGGAATTTGCCAAGCAACTAGCTGCCGTTGCCGACCTCTATGTGAATGATGCCTTTGGCACCGCGCATCGTGCTCACGCATCAACGGAAGGCGTTACCCACTACCTCAAGCCTTCGGTGGCTGGCTTCTTGATTGAAAAAGAGCTTCAGTTTCTCCAGGACGCGATCGAAAATCCCAAACGTCCTTTGGCAGCGATCGTGGGTGGCTCCAAAGTTTCCAGCAAGATTACCGTCATTGAAACCCTACTCGATAAAGTAGACAAGCTGCTGATCGGCGGCGGCATGATCTTCACCTTTTATAAAGCGCGTGGGTTGAGTGTGGGTAAGTCGCTGGTGGAAGAAGACAAGTTGGAACTAGCGAAGGCGCTCGAAGCCAAAGCAAAAGAGAAAGGCGTCGATCTTCTCCTACCGACTGACGTAGTGGTTGCCGATAACTTCTCTGCCGATGCCAACGCTCAAACCGTCAGCGTTGAAAACATTCCCGATGGCTGGATGGGTTTGGATATCGGTCCTGATTCCGTGAAGGTCTTTCAGGAAGCCCTTTCGACGTGCAAATCGGTAATCTGGAACGGACCGATGGGCGTCTTCGAGTTTGACAAATTTGCAGTGGGCACCGAAGCGATCGCGCGTACCCTGGCAGATATCACCAAAACCGGAACCACGACCATTATCGGTGGTGGCGATTCTGTAGCAGCCGTTGAAAAAGTCGGCGTTGCAGACCAGATGAGCCATATCTCTACGGGCGGTGGTGCCAGCCTGGAACTGCTAGAAGGCAAAGAACTACCTGGCATTGCAGCGCTAGACGAAGCGTAGGCAATCTAGACCCTGGTTAAAGCTAGATTTATTTAGTTGAGGCGGTGAGCGATCGTTGGTTTTACCGAGCGATCGCTTATTGCCGACGTGAACCAGCAAACTTATTTAAACCAAAAGACAGAATTATTTGAACAAACAGCCGTAGCGCCCTCACGCTGCTCCCACCGCGATCGCTTCAGCCGCAAACAACTTCGCCAGATTTTGGGGTTGCATAAACTCAACGTATTTAGCAGCCATCTGGGGCGTCAGCAGTTCTACCATCAGCGTGTTTTCCACCCAAAATTCAATTACGTCAAAAAAACCATCGCGGTTACAGCGCACTGCTCGCCAACCTTCCCGTGCCGCAATGCGCTCAATTTGCTCCTGGCTCAGCGGCACCGAAAGAGCAATGTGGGTGGCGGTAAAAGGCGAGGCAAACGCATTGTTTGAAAAGGTCACTTGCTCGGCACCAAACCCTGGCATTAGTTCCGTCTCAGTTGGGTAGACCTCAATCATCGTGCCATACTCATCCATTGTGATCGCCATATAACTGCCAGGATGAGGCGGAAACGGAGCCACTTTGCCGTTGCAGACTTCTGCTAAAACTTGTGCAACGCGAGCGGGGTTATCAGCGGAAATCGACAAATGATGCAGCATAAAACTGTCCTTACAAGCTGAAATTAAACAGTGAAAGC
>JBBSHC010000478.1:0-3925 GCA_038253425.1 Leptolyngbyales cyanobacterium
CCAAACGCATTGCGCGTAAACGAATAGGAGCCACCAGCGTGGGGCAAAGCAGAAGACATTTCGGCAATGCTAAACACCATGCACACATACATGGTTGCCATCAAGATGGTGGCGATCGCCAAGCCCCAAAAACCACCTGCTGCTAGTCCCAGGTTCCATCCCGAAAACTCACCCGAAATAACAGCACCAACGCCCAATGCCCAAAGCAAAATCCAGCCAGCACTTCGGCGCAACTGCCGCCGCTCTAAATAAGCATCATCCACGTCTTCATAGGAAACTCGCCCGAATTCCGATTCTTAGCCATACGATGCGCTCCATGTCTAGCGTCTGCATCAAGTGTGGAAACTAACCCTATTCCTGTGGAAACTAACCCTGTCCTGCGATCGCAAAAAATGAACCTGAAAATTAAGCGTTTCTAAAGATCAGGATTTAAGGTTTAATATTAGACCTTAAGGATTTTAAGATTGTGGCTCACTATACTTTCTAAGGATTTTAAGATTGTGGCTCACTATACTTTCTAAGGATTTATACCCTGTGTTGATGCCGCTAATCAAAACTTCCAAACGTGCAAGTAACGTGGTTTTCATTGAAATGGGTCAAAAGCGACTAACGATGCCCATGCCTACACACTGCAATCTCTCTTCTATAGAAGGTTTGAATGCAGCAGAAACCGTCATTCAAGGCTTCAAGACCACGGTCAATGCGTATGAAATGACTGTAGAGCGCTTAAGCGCTGCTATCAAAATGGGGTTATACCGTCCGGGCGATCAACTGCCCCCTGAACGGGATCTGGCAACCATTATGGGAGTGAGCCGCACGACCGTGCGAGAAGCCATCCGGGTGCTGGCAGCTCAAGGCTTTTTAAGCGTCAAACGAGGGCGTACAGGCGGCACCTTTATCGGCGAGGCACTTGCCTTACCAAGCGTCTGTGAACTGAAGCAGCGACTTGCACAGAGAGGCACAACCCTCAACGAAATTTTAGATTATCGACTGGTGATGGAACCCGGAGTAGCAGAACTAGCGGCACAGCGAGCAACCAGCCATCAGATCGAGGAATTGCAAACGCTGGTCGATCAGATGAAGCAAGCAGCCAACCACTTTAGTGATCATCGCCATCTGGATACTAGATTTCATTTACTGATTGCCAGCGCTACTCAATCGCAGCGACTCACAACGATCGTTGCAGGCATTCATACCGAACTCTCGGATTTACTGGCAATTATTCCTCACAGTCCTGCTGCCTGCTTTAGCTCCACCGAGCAACATCAGCAGATTCTTGACGCCCTTCGGGACAACCAAGCAGACCTCGCCAGACGACTCATGGCTGATCACATCGATCGCACCAAACGCTTGCTCACTGGTTTGCTGGGGTAACGCTCCGTAGTGCCAGCAATTCCTCAGTGTCAGCAATTCCTCAGTGTCAGTGCTAAAACAGTGTCAGTGCTAAAACAGTGCCAGCGGTGCAGCCTAAATGATCGCTTCCCAGCCTGGAGTGAATGCGATGTCAGCATTACCCAGTTACTCTGTCTCTAAAGTAGCGATCGTCTAAAGTAGCGATCGCGGGTCGCCAGCACTTGTATTTATGCTTCACGTCATAGCAGCAATATAGGCATCAGCTTCTGCCAGATTAAGTATGCATAAGCTGGGTATTACAGCGATGTTCAAATGTATAAGCCACAGTCCGATGAGCAAAAAGCTGACCGCTAACCGCTGACCGCTAAGCCAAAGCTGTGTTGTACTCACTGATAACCGCTGTAAGCATAGTAGATCATGTGTTCTATAGGACAATACTTCCAACCACCTAAACAGTTCCTTTTGCCAGCCGTTGAAGTTCATCCAGTAACTGTTCCAATCGCTGATGTTTGTCTACATCTTCCCAAACCGTCGACGCTTTAAGCGTTTTAGAAACCTGACTAAAGCGCTGCTTCAGCTCGGTGCCTGCTGCTTTTACAGGTTGAGTTGTCTCACTAACAGCCGCCCGAATCTGATTGAGCGACCACTGTTCCGTCGTGATTTGCTTCAAAAGACTATTTAGGGCATCAGGATCTTTTACTCGCGCCAGCGCCCTCGCTTTCGTGTACTCAATCTTGCCTGCTCGAAGTGCCTCAAGAACAGACTGGGGTAAGTTTAGCAGTGGTAAACGGTGACTAGCAAAGGATTCCCAACTCATCTTGCCTACCATTTGAAAGACAGCTTCAATAAGTTCCAGCCTTGCCTCACTTCCGACAACGTTGTCGGAACTACGCTTTGCCAGCCGATGTAGGAGCTGAGAAACTTCGTTAGTAGGGATGCCTAACTTCGCAGACAGGAGCGTGAGGATTCCTTCTGTTTCTTCAACAGGATTGAGGTCTTCCCGCTGTAGATTCTCAATCAGCGCCAGTTCAACTGCTTGTAAATCACTGAGTTCCCGCATGACGACAGGAACTTCCTGTAAGCCAATTTCCTTTGCTGCCCGATAGCGGCGTTCTCCTGCCACTAACTCATAGCAATCGCCTGTAAGCGGACGAACTAACAGTGGCTCTAAAATGCCGTGTATTCTAATCGACTCAGCTAATTGCTGAAGCTTTTGCAAATCAAAGTAACGACGGGGCTGTTGGGCTGGCAGTTGAATGCTAGACAAACTAATGCTGGTTGCATCCTTCACGTCCACGCTAGGGCGCTCTGTCGGGCTGAAAATGCTTGCCACAGAGTTCGTTTTAAAGGGATTGGTGCCAAGACCTCTTTTAGACATAAAGTACTACAACTCCTAAAGACTTTTCCGACAACGTTGTCGGAAAAAGAATGATCAAACCTGTGTCAACCTCTAAAGTCGCTTGAGCATTTCATTGAGTAGCTCTTTGTAGGCTTTTGAACCTGCTCCTTTTGGATCGTGATCAAAGATTGAAACGCCAAAACTAGGGGCTTCGGAAATGCGGACGGTTGTAGGAATAATGACTTTAAACATGTCTTCCTTGAAATGCTCTTGTAAGTAGCTCAGCACATCCTTCCCAATCTTCTGTCGTCCATCAAATTTTGTAGCAAGCACACCTAATAAGGTCACGTCGTGATCCAAAAAGTTTCTTACTAGATTAAACGCATACTCAACCCCTTGAACGCCTAGCAACCCCACATAACTCATATCAACTGGAACGATCACACTATCACTGGCTTTGAGTGCATTGATGGAAAAGACCCCAATGTTCGGCGGACAATCAATCAGGATAAAATCATACTCAGCATCGATCTCAGCCAGTAATCGCTTTAGAAGATTTTCTCGCCCTGGTAAACCTGAGATTTGCAGTTCTTCAACAGCAAGCAAGATATTGGAGGGCAAAACATCGACTCGATTATCGCAAACAGAAACGATCGCCTGTTTGAAAAGTTGCTTGCGTCCAGAAGCTGTCTCACTCTGAAGAACATCTTTCAGTTGGGTCTCCAACTTCCAAACTTCAATGCCGAGGGAAGCGCCAGAGGTGCCTTGAGGATCAATATCTACCAATAAGACCTTTTTTCGTTTGAAGCGGGAGAGCCCATCTGCCAGATTGGTTGCAGTAGCAGACTTACCAACGCCGCCCTTCATGTTGAAAATCGCAATTTTGTACGCCATGACGCTGACTACAGCAACTAAGGTTTAGTATGTCAGATGATCGCCGAGTTGAAGAAAGTTTATGAGGTGAATAATGAGGTAAACTGCGATCGCCTATCGATCTCGATGCAGAATAGGCTTTAAATACCCAGACAGGTAGCGACTTTAGGCTAGATCTGAGCCAGTGCTTTCCTTAATCTACCTGGCACAAAATCGTTTTTGAGTCGTAAAATTTACCCTGCTGCTCTAACTTAAAGCCACCCAGCAACAGCCCCAACCAAACCTCAATCCAATCCATCTGTAAGTCCTGAACCAGTTCACCTAACAACGTTGGTTTGCCAGTTTGCCGAAAAAACTCGC
>JBBSHC010000479.1:0-3922 GCA_038253425.1 Leptolyngbyales cyanobacterium
AAACAGGTGGCGATCGAGACCGTTACAACGATTACAGATGAAGACGGAAAGCCCTATCCCAAAGGCGCGATCGACCCGGAAGGTATTGCACTGTCACCGTTGGGCACGGTTTTTATCTCCAGTGAGGGTGTAAGTGGCGCTGGTGTACCACCGTTTGTGCGTGAGTTTGACCTCAAAACGGGACAGTGGAAACGTAGCCTCATCATTCCCGATCGCTATCTTCCCGATGGCAAAGGTGAACAGCAAACGCGCGGCATTCAAGATAATTTGGGCTTTGAATCGCTGACGATTAATCCTGGTGGTTATGGTACAACTGCCCTTGAGCCGTTTCGCCTGTTTACGGCTACGGAATCTGCCCTTAAGCAAGACAGTGAGCCAGCCGACCAAACGCGGGGAGCCAGAAGCCGTTTGCTGCACTATATGCTGGAGGAACGGCGATCGCTGCTGCTTTCGGAACATCTCTATGCTCTTGATCCACCGTCAGACGAGACGATTGTTCAGGGTTTAACCGAGCTGTTGGCGATCGACCAGGGTGGACATTTTCTTAGCCTGGAGCGATCGTTTGGTACCATGGGCTTTGCAGTCAAGCTGTTTCAAGTTGCAACGGGTAGCGCCACTGATACCTCCACTATTGATACGTTTAAAGGGTCGCGCAACATTGAGCCAATCCGTAAAAAGGTGCTGCTTGACTTGAACCAGTTGGGCATTCCGCTCGACAATTTGGAAGGCATGGCGATCGGTCCTCGCTTACCGGACGGGAGCCACAGTTTATTGCTAGTGAGTGATGATAACTTTCGACCCGCACAAGTGACGCAATTTCTGTTATTTCGTCTGCGTGGTTTGGCTAACTATTGAGTTTGAAGCGGTTAGTCGTAGGGAGTAGAGGGGAAAAGGGAGCAGAGGGGCAACCGAAAACTCTCTAGCTTAGCGACACGAAGTGCTACTTAAAACTTAAAACTCAGGCGAGGCTGATAGCTGACTGCTAATCTCTAGAACTTACGCAAAGATCCCCGACTTCAAGATCCCCGACTTCTAAACGATGGGGTGGGCTTTATGGCTGAGTTTTAACCAGAAGTCGGGGAGCTAAGCACCTCACGCGCGTAAGTCCTATCTTTAAGCCAAAATGTGCCGTTCGTGTTTCTGCCGCTATGGATCTTTTCAATCAGCATCGTTTGGAAATCACTGAAGCGGAGGCACCTCTAGCTGCCAGGCTGCGCCCCCGATCGCTGGATGAATTTGTAGGGCAAGATGCGATCGTGGGGCCGGGACGCTTGCTGCGACGCGCCATTCAAGCCGATCAACTGTCGTCACTCATCTTCTACGGACCGCCGGGAACGGGAAAAACCACGCTAGCACGCATTATTGCCAACACGACGCAGGCACATTTTATTGCTATTAACGCAGTACTTTCGGGTGTGAAGGAAATCCGAGAGGCGATCGCGGTTGCCCAAGAGAAACGCGGTATGTATGGTCAGCGCACTATCTTGTTTGTGGATGAGGTGCATCGGTTTAACAAAGCACAGCAAGATGCGCTACTGCCGTGGGTGGAAAACGGGACTGTGGTTTTGATTGGAGCTACGACGGAGAATCCTTACTTTGAGGTGAACAAAGCGCTAGTGAGTCGATCGCGCTTATTTCAGCTCAAACCCTTGGATGAACATGATCTACGGAACGTGGTGCAGCAAGCATTAGCCGATCGCGATCGTGGCTATGGCACGCTGAATGTGCAGTTAGAGGAAGCGGCGATCGATCATCTGGTCAATGTGGCTAACGGGGATGCACGTGCGCTGTTGAATGCATTGGAACTGGCAGTAGAAACCACACGACCGGATGCAGCAGGCGTCATCCACCTCACACTGGCAGTAGCGGAAGAGTCCATCCAGCGACGGGCGGTGCTATACGACAAAGAAGGGGATGCCCACTTTGACACGATCAGCGCGTTTATCAAAAGTGTACGTGGCTCAGATCCAGATGCAGCGCTATATTGGCTGGCACGGATGGTCTATGCGGGGGAAGATCCCCGGTTCATTTTTCGGCGATTGCTCATTCTGGCTGGGGAAGATGTGGGCATGGCAGATCCCCATGCGATCGCGGTAGTTAATGCCTGTGCAGAAGCGTTCGATCGCGTGGGTCTACCCGAAGGTCGCTATCCGCTGGCTCATGCCACCCTTTACCTGGCAACGGCTCCGAAATCAAACAGCGTCATGGGCTTTTTTGATGCGCTGGCGGCAGTTGAGAAGGAGCGGGAAGGCGATGTTCCTAATCCGTTGAAGGATGCCAGCCGCGACAAAAAGGGCTTTGGGCATGGTGCAGGCTACCTGTATCCCCATGCCTACCGCGATCATTGGGTGGCTCAGCAGTATTTACCCTCTAGTTTGCAGGGGCAAGTCTTCTATCAACCCTCGGATCAAGGCTTTGAGGCAGCTATTCAAACTCAGGTGGCACGGCAACGTGAAGCCCAACTGGCAGCCCTGCTAGAAGGGACAGGCGTCGCGCTACCGGAGGCACTGACTTTTGGACCGATCGATTCGGCGCAGGAACGCTGGCTACAACGCACGTTAGGGCAGGCAGGCGAAAGACTGGCAGAGGTGCGCGATCGCCTGTTTGCTCTGGCTCAACTCCAGCGGCATCATGTCGTACTAGATCTAAACGCGGGTAGCGGGTTGCTTACCTGGGAAGCCATCCGTCAGGTGCCCGAAGGTAGCGTGGTTGCCTGTGTTCGCACTACTACCGATGCAGACGCTTTGACGCAGCAGGCAGCAGCCTTACCGGAACTGACCCGCCCCACCGTGTTACAGAGCGACTTGCTAACGTTGCCAACACGACTAGAAACGCAGACGACTGACCTCCGGTTTGACCGCATGATTGGACGCAATGCCCTCATGCGAGAAGCGGATAAGGAGAAAATCGTACGATCGCTGGTGGAATGGCTCCACCCACAGGGCACAATCATGCTGGCAGAAGCGTTGCCCCGTCACGCGCAGCGGCTTTACCGACTCCTGGATGCGGCTTGGCTTAGCACCAAGCTCTATGAAAAACTGGTAAGCGCCGAAGATGCCATCTATGCCCAACCTGATGACCCCATGGTGAATTGGGATTGCAAGGATTTGCAGGCTATCTTTGCCACCGCTAGATTCCGGGTTGACATGCAGCTTGAGCAACAATCAATGGCACTGTTACTGACTAGCAGCGTCGTCGATCGCTGGTTCAGCCCATCTCCTGACGCTCAGCCAACCTATGCAACGCACCTGTCACACCAACTTTCTAACGCTGAAATTTCCAAGGTTCGCTCGGCATTTGCGCGGTTAGTCAATCAAACCGTGGAGTGGGAAAGCACGATCGCTTTTGTCCATGCCTATCGCAGCAGTTAAACTTTGGCACCAACCAACACCACACCACACACAATCAAACCCAACCCTGCTAGGTGGATCACTGGCACTGCTTCCTTGAACAGCACATGCCCAATTAGCACTGAGAAAATGTAAACCAGAGCAGAAGCTGGACCCGCAATACTCAGTTCGACGCCCGTTAGAACGAAAAAATACGCGATCGCTCCAGCACCTTCCAAAGCTGCGAACGCTGGCAAAGCGAGAGTGATCAAGACGGTGAGTGAAAGGCAATATTTGGTTCCTTGGCAGCAATCTTATCGGTGGAATGGCGGTTATCCCCGTTCCCAATCGTCTGAAAGACTTACTCCGACTGAAGTTGATGGGTATAATATGATTGCGCTCAATGGCGGTAGTGATTAATATTGTGATTGGAAAACTGAATTTTTCAGATGTATATCCGTTTAATAGTCATAAGAAATATCCGCTCAATTGAGAATTTAGTCTGGAGAATCACAACACCGCAAGCGGCAGGCTGGCATGTAATTATTGGTGATAATGGCTCCGGTAAATCAACTTTTTTACGCTGCATTTCT
>JBBSHC010000480.1:0-3918 GCA_038253425.1 Leptolyngbyales cyanobacterium
CGACGAAGCAAAAGATGGCTACGGCATTGGGCTATCGCTCTGTCAACGCATCATCCGGGCACACTACGGTCAAATCTGGGTTGATTCAACGCCCAATCACGGCAGTTGCTTTCATTTCACACTTCCTGTCTATCGCCTTCAATAGCAAGGTCTAAATGTGCGATCGAGCTATTTCCGGTTCTGTCGCAAGAACAATTGAGGCACCAACAATTGACTTCTTTTAGACTCGCTTAAGCACCAAGGTCGAAAAGTGGAGACACGCAGGCTCTCTGTGCTCGCACAGCTCCTGTTGCAACCGCTTGCCTCCTTGGCGCAGCCTGTGCAGCGCTTCCGTGCGTCTGGCGGTGTGGAACGCTTTGAGACCCAGCCTCGGCTTGACGCGGCGTTTGCTGTTTCTGTGCTCTTGTCCCATGACCTTGTTCAAGTCTTGCACCGGTCCTCATGCGGTTGTTTCAGGCAGCGTCTCAGCCGCCTTGCAGATTTCCCTTGCCTGCGGCTCGACCGCCTTTTTGTCCCCATTGCTCACGCGCGGTTTCGCTCCAGGCTTGGCTTGCAGCCTTTTGCGAAAAAACCGCGCTGCCGCTTTACCATCCCGCTTGGCACTCAGCCTCAAGTCCAGCGTGTTGCCGACTGAAGCCACGGCACGCTCGAGCGCTTGCCACGCCCCTTGGATCGCGCTAGCGGTTTTAGCCACCCGCCACGCGTCGTTGGTGGCACGCAAGTGTTGACGCAGCCGTTGAGCCAGCGCTGGGGCGGACTTCAGCACCCAGCGCTGGCTCTTCGAGTGAGCCACTGACACACCGCGCTCTGTCATCAGCGCCTTCAAGTCTCGGTAGGACAGGGCGGAGCGGCATGACCAACGCACAGGCAGCCGGCTCATGTCGGGCAAAAAGTGCCGCCCTTTGAACAGGGAGGCAGCTGCCATTAGCTTGAGGTCAAAGAAATTAAACCCTGCTACCCGATCATTTTTGCGACACAGCCACTTTGTGTGAAGGGGGTGCCGAAGTTGAGTGATGCTAGTGCCAGATGCCGTGAAATCATAGGAGGCATCATCGAGTTGCCATTTGCCGACCAATGAAGTAGAGGAGGGCGTAGCGCTAGCGCTAACGGAAGGCGCAGGTGTGGGCGCGGTGGCGCAGCCTGGCATCAGAAACAAAACAAGCAATACGGCAAGCGGTTTCAACATGACGATTCCTGGCATACGGTTATTCCGCAAAATAGCCTCAGCACAGCCTATTTGCCGAAATCTTCAAACGACTCAGCGCGTAGGGGCAAGGTTCAGCATCTGCTTAAGTGGAGAAGAACAAGTGAGGTGGGACTGATCTGACGTGGCTCTAAAGAACGGTTTTGCTTGCGTGAACGCGGACTCCCCGTTACCGTGATGGAGAGCCTAAATGTTGCGCTATCAAGCAGATGATCGAAGATGAAAGTATCGCCGGAATTGTTCAGATGCTACGTGCTCTCGGTTATGCGCTTTAGCGAAGCGAGCCGCACTACATTAAGTGCTTGCGTCGAAGGCTGTCAGGAGTCTTGCAAGAGATGCCTCATCGCTGAACTCGACACGCTACCTCAGTGCGATAGCCAACTCACTGCTGAACAGCTAGACGATCATTACGGATTGCGTTAAGTTGCAAGCCGAAACATTAGGGATAGGACTTACGCATTGACACAAGGAAGGGAAAGTGGTGAGGGTAGGATAGTTTAGTAGCTTCAAGGAAACAGTGGTGAGAGAACTGTCTAAGCCCTCAAGCGCCAAGTGTAACAGCGCTCTGTATACCTTGTTTTCACTGGCAGAACCCAAGTACGTCAGTTGTGTTCGGCTCTCAGAGGTGATGGAGGAGTTGAGTCACGACAGTGTCAATCGGTTTCTGCTGCGCGAGAATTACACGCCGCGCGACTTGTTTGAGGCGGTTAAAGACCAACTGATTCTGGTCGGAGGGATAGGCAGTGTGGATGATAGTGTACTGGACAAACCCTACAGCGACCCCCAGAAGAGTGAGCTGATAGGCTACTTCTGGTCGGGGAAACACAAGCGCAGCGTCAAGGGCATCAATCTGATTACCTTGTATGTACTACATCGATGTGACGGGCACCTCGTATCCAGTGAACTTTCGCATCTATGACAAGCGGGAGGGCAAAACCAAGAACGAGTATTGCCGTGAGATGGTGGCAGAGGTGCAAGCGTGGGGACTGAAACTGGCGTGGGTGAGCGGCGATAGATGGTATTGTGGCATTGAAAAGCTGAAGTTTCTCAGAAACGAGAAGGTAGGTTTTCTGTTTGGCAGTGCTGAAAATCGCAAAGTCTCTGTTGAACCAGGTCGTGAAGTCCAAATACAAACCTTGGAGATTCCTGCTGAAGGGTTGCTGGTGTATCTCAAAGAATTTGGCTGGGTCAAGGTGTTTTGCCAGAGCTTCAAAAACGAGGCTCGTTATTACATCATGTATCGGCCAGACGACACGGAACTTAGGCAACTGAACCGCCAGGACTTTCGCCGAGTTCACGACAGCCATTGGCAAATTGAGAGCTTTCATCGAGTCATCAAGCAAGTGTGCAATATCGAACGCTTCCAAGTGCGAACAGAGTCTGCTATCAGAACCCATTTCTTCTGTGCATTGCAGGCTTTTTGTAAGTGCAAACCATGCGAGTGGAGGGCTTGATTGATAACCTGTATCAGGTGTCAAGACATTTATTTATCCCCGTGATCCGTCAGTTTATTTTGCAAAACCTCTCCCAACCGATTTCTGCCTGACCTATGCCTGGTTACTTTTGTCAATGCGTAAGTCCTAAGGGAGATTCAGAATGAAGGTATCGCCAGAGCTTTTCGATGACTACGTTGAGTCGATTCGACTTTATGGCATCGCAAAGCGATATATTTTAGAGCATTGTGGGGAAAGATGTGAAAAACCCTGCCGCAATTGCTTGATTGTTAAACTCGCAGAGTTACGTGAATCCGATAGCCGCACTGTCGTCTAGCGGTTGCGGTTGCAACCTCGCGGCATCACGGCAAACAGCGGCTCCTAAGCGTTAACGGTCAACCGTTCAGGACGCGATCGAACGCGCGACCGTCTGCTGCCAGTCCGCAAAAGCCTGGGGGTTGTCGCGCAAGAGGTCGTAAGCCGCCTGCGCGCTCAAAGGGGCGGGATCGGGCGCGTCTCTCTGCCTCCTGGAGTTCTCGTTGCACCCGGCGCGCCTGCTCGGCAAGCTTCGGGTCGCGACTATGAAACCCCGTTTTGAACGCATTCATACGGGTGCGCCGCTTCCCCGCAGCCGTGCTCGCTCCGGTACTGGATAACCAGGGCTTGTGTTGTTGAATTAGCTCTCGTCGCTGTTCGCGTTCCGCATCCGAAATGCCCATACAGCCGCGTCCTGAACCGTGCCGTCGCTTAGTGGGTTGTGGTTACTTGCAACAGCACCCCTCCCCTACAGGATAACGTGCAGCCAGGGTTTACGACGTTTTGAGTCGCAGTGCATTGCGTGACTGAACGCAGCACGACCGCGTGCAGTGGGATTGCGTGACGTGAATTTTAACTCTATGATCGACGTGCTCTACGGGGCGGTAAAATTTGGGACAGATCCACAGCAGTCGCTACTTTAAGCAGCGCGTTTTCTACGGGACTGACGGGGCTCGAACCCGCAACTTCCGCCGTGACAGGGCGGTGCTCTAACCAATTGAACTACAGTCCCTTTCTGCCTCTTTTTAGAGACGATCTTTATTGTGCCGATCGGAGGCGCATTTGTCAAATCTTTTTTCAGGAAATCCAGGAAAGGCGGTAGCTAGTACAGTGTCAAAACTAAAAGTTAGGGTTGGCAAATCCCTTCTAATCGGCGAGATTAGGAATTAGCGGACGAATAGGATACCAGTCAAGCTGGGACAATAGTGACATCCCAGGCTGTGTCGCAAAAATGATCGGGTAGCA
>JBBSHC010000481.1:0-3911 GCA_038253425.1 Leptolyngbyales cyanobacterium
AATGGTCTTTCAGCCTGACTATTAGACTCGATCGGCTAACTTTTAGCGGGTGCGCTCGGCTCTAGTCTGTAGCGCACTCGTGCCTGTTAAAGGCAGCATGTTACGAGTTTCTTAAAAAACCTTAAAAGGCAACCGCACAAGTTTGGATGCGCTTTTCGCTGGCTGCTAACCGCTCCTTCTTTACAGCCTCTAGCGCATTGCTGCCCTCATTATTTCATGCCGAGGGCTGGGCAGGCATTGGGCGACAGGCGCAAGTAACGCAGGCATTCGTCTGGTTCGAGCTGACGGAGGCTACGATCGCGCGCGAGGTCTAACAATTCCTCCCATGTAGCAGCCCAGAGGCGGAGTTGCCCACTCTTACTCAACGTAGCAACATAACGACCGTCGGGACTGAAAAACGCGTGTTGTATCTGTTCTTGGGTCGCGCCAGGTTCTCCAGAACGCAGTAATGCCTGTTCTGTACCCGTCTTTGCATCCCATAGGCGAACCGTGCCGTCAGTGCTTGCAGTTACCAGTGTGGCAGCATCAGGACTAAACTCTGCATCCAGCACAGCGCCTCGATGACCGGCTAAGACGACTCTCAATTCACCTGTAGCAGCGTCAAAAATCCTGGCAGCGCCATCCCAACTTGCCGTTACAATCTGTTGACCATCCGGACTAAAGTGGGCGCTACTAACGACATCGTGGTGATGCAAGGTGATAATTAACTGCCCAGAAGCTGCATGCCAAACGCGAACAGTGCGATCGCGGCTGGCGCTTACAATCCGCTGCCCATCCTCGCTAAACTGTGCTGACTCAATGGTCGCGTCGTGCCCCTGCAACTGCTGCCTCAATTTACCTGACGACACATCCCACAGAGACATCACTCGGTTATCGCCCACACTTAACAGGGTTTGACCGTTGGGACTGAAAGCAAGCTGATGCACCTGTCGGCTCGACTCTTTTTCAAAGCTACTGCTTTGCTCTGTAACAGAAGCGAACTCTAGTTGACGTAGACGCTGGGGTAATTGCTCTGGCTTCATTTGCCAGATCTCGACCTGCCCATTAGCATTAGCAGTTGCCATTAATCGTGTATCGACACTAAAGGTAACGGCTGTAAGCTTGGCATCGGTTGGAAGTTTGCCCACTAACCGATCGGACAATCCGGTCATTGCGGTAGCGGCAACTGATGTTGCTTGAGGCTGTACAACTTGAGGCACAGTGTTTGCCGTAAGGACTGCGTTCACCTTCGTTGATGGAACGGCAGAGACAGCCAGATTCGCCAATACTTTTGGGTTTGCTGTCATCTCAGCAGCGGTTAGATCGATTGTCGAAGGAAGAGGGGCTGCCGCCTTGTTGAATGCTCCAAAAAATCTGAGAAAATTGAATGCCTTTATACCCGTCAAACGTGCTGGACTCCACGACACAGCCGCTGGATCGATGCCCAAGGCTTTAGAGGTATTACCCACAATGCTTGGCTTGGTAGGATTCCATGTGTGCATGGTGCCATCGATCGCTACCGTCACAATCTCGCTAAACGCGTTAGCTAATGTTAAAGAGGTTGGCTTTGGTGCCTGTCCAGTCAAGAAACTGAAGGGCGCGATCGCGGCGGCTGTCTTGTTGCTGGAAGCACCGATCGGTTGCATCTGGGTCAAGCGGCGAAATGCCGCCCACTGAATCTGCCCGGGCATCATTTTCAACGTTGGAAATTCGCTCCCCCGTTCTGTTGCCCATAAACGTGCTGAGCCATCCGCACTCGCTGTCGCAATAAGCGAACCGTTACGGCTGAACTGAACCGCCTCGATCGCGCCTAAATGTCCCCGCAGACTCCCCATCAACTGCCCTGTCTGTACATCCCACAACCGAGCAGCATCCAACGAGCGCTCATCACCCAAATTGTGGTCAGTAGTTACTAATCGCTGGTTGTCAGGACTGAAGGCGACAGTCGTTTGTCCAGCGCGATTATCGTTGGTGCTGGCATCGCTATGATCTAGCTGGCTCCACAGTTGACCAGACTCTGCCTTCCAGAGCCAGACATGGCTTGCATCAACAGTGGCAACAAACTGCCCGTCAGGACTAAAGAATGCGTGTGTCAATGGTGGTGATGGTCGCCCGAAGGTCTGTAGCTGCTTGCTTCCTTGCAATGAGAGACTATTACTAGCCGTGAAAGCGTGGTGCAACTGTCCCGTTGTCACTTGCCATAAACGGGCAACGCCATCGTCGCAAGCTGTTGCAATCATTTGACCATTGGGGCTAAACGCCGCGCTGTTCACTCGCTTCGAGTGGCGCAATAGTTTGTGACGTTGCCAGTTGCTCATCTGCCAAAGCTGAGCTGTATCACCACTGGCAGTTAATAGATCCCGGTTATTGGGGCTAAATGCCAGACTGTTGACAGGGGCAAGATGGCGGAGGCTCGCCCGAAGCTGCCCCACATCGGCATCCCAAATCTGCACTATATTATCAGCGCTTGCCGCGATCCAATCACCGTTGGGGCTGAAGGCGAGTTGCTGCACGGGCTGCTGTAGTCCGCTCAGTTTAAGCATCCGTTTGCCTGAGGTCACAGACCAAACCTGAACCTCAGATGAATGCTTGGCGATCGCGGCAAGTTGTTTACCGTCAGGGCTAAAGCTAATAGCAACGATCGCAGATGTGGTGCTGGCAGCTTGTGACGGCAGGGCTTGAGCTGACTGGCTTCCTGACTCCTCACGCCAGGATAAAACTCGCTCTAGCGTCTGCGTTTCTAACGACCACAACCGAATGGTGCCGTCCTCACCAGCCGTTGCTAGTAAACGTTCGTCTGGGCTAAAGACAACCTGATGAACCGCTCCTTGATGTCCCTGAAAGCTGGTTTGCAGTCGTAGTTTTTGCAGCGCCGATCGCAGACTTGCCTGCGCTTCATAGGTATAACCACTCTTTTCGGCAGCAAGACGGCTGATCAGTAAAGCCGCAGTTGGGTCTCCATCCGGTTCCTGCAAAATTGATTGGGCAACGGCAGCCTGCTGTCGCGATGTCGCAATTTGAAGCTGATATTCCTTTTCTGCCTGACTCTTGACAATCGATCGATACTGGCTAAACGTGACAATCAGCGCGATTAGCAGCGTACACGGTACCGAGAGTTGCAAAAGCCGCTTTTCTTTATACGCACGACGGTTTTCCTCACGGCTCACCGCAATATACCGCTGTGCCAGAGCGGATAGCTCATCGGGGTAGGCAATCAAATAATCTTCAGCATCAATTAAGCGATCACCGTGCAGCAGATATTCAGGCGATTGTGGCTGCTGCATGGCGTACCAGTCCCGTGCAGTTTGCTCAATCCGCCGCTGTCGCTGCAATAATTCGCGATTTTCATCCAGCCAGGTTCGCAGCAAAGACCAATTCCGAATCAGCGCCTCATGAGCCACATCCACCGTTTCCTGGTCGTAGTTACTCGTTTGCTGAGCCGAGGGCAAATCCGCTAGATGATGGATAGACAGGTGAGTAATATCAGCGATGTTAGAGTTAGTAGAATCCTCCAAGTCACTGGTGAGTTCGATCGCGCTCTCAGGGGTCGCCTGCGCTAACTTACCACGGCGCATTTGAGACAGACGCAATGCTGTGGAGACATTAGCGAACCCTTGCACAGCCTGTTTGCGGACATGACTACTGGCATTGATGCGGTTGGTAACAACTAGCTTGGCAGTGACCAGTTTTTCGAGTACACGCTCGACCAGATCGGCTGGAAACCAGGGGCTGATTAACTCAGACTTTAAAATGCGACGGCGGGTGTCTTCTGTGCCATCACCAATTTGGGTCAACGCAATAAAAATGCGTTTGGCAACCCGTTGTTCGTCTGGGGTCAGGCTGTAAAAGATCTCGTTGGCACGTTTTTGAAGCGTTCCCCGCACACCGCCTAGCTCGTTGTAGGCATCCAATGTTAAGCGGGCAGGTCCACC
>JBBSHC010000482.1:0-3904 GCA_038253425.1 Leptolyngbyales cyanobacterium
CAGTCGAAACCAGAACAGCTTCTTAAGGTGGCAGTGGAAGCTGGTATCATCACTGCTGCCGAGGCTCAACTAGTGCTCGAAGCCGAGTCAGTTCGCACCGATGCCATTCAAGTGGATGCATTCACGTTAGAGGAGTATCAAAACGGCAAACAACCCGTCCCACAGTTCCTGACTCCTAAACCCACACCCTCTTACCAAACAAGCGGGACAAAATCGATGCCTGACCCAAAGCGGTTGCCGGGAGATATTTTCACGAGTTGAATCCCCACATTGCGATCTCCCGACGCTAAAAAACGTACTGATTCTGACGCGCCTGCTGCCGTAAAGTCAGGTGACGTTAAGGCTTGCTGTACGCCTGCACGGGTGGGATTGCGCGCGATCGCAACGATGAGCGCTTGGGTGGCATCATACGCAGTGGCTGTGCGCCAATTCACATCCCCTCCCCAAAGTTGGCGCGATCGCTTTGGAAACGAGGACTTGAGATTACCGTCAATATGCCACGGTACAGCCAACACCATCCCCACTGCTTGTTGCCCGCCGACCTCTAAAGTCTTTGGAGTATAAACATCATCCCCAGCGAGAAGGCTCAAGCGGTGCTGATTAACCTGTACGACCTGAAGTGCCTGATCAAGGGTGCCTGTGTTTGCCGCTAACATCAGCAATTTGGCATCTTGTTTCAGTGCCTGGTTGACTGACTGAGCGGCGCTAAAATCGGGAGCCGACAGATCAAATTCATCGAGTACTTGCCCACCCGAAAGCGCGATCGCAGTGACAAATTCTGCCTTCAATGATTGGCTGTAAGCACTCTGAGCATTAAAGAAGACGGCTGCTTTTTTTGCTTGCAAATGCTTGGCAGCATAATCCGCTAAGGCTCTGGCAGCAACGTAGTCACTGGGCACGGTGCGAAAGGTATACTTGCCGAAGCCAGAAAGTTTTACGGTGGAGCTAATGGGGGAAATGCTCACCAACCCACCAGCGTTGTAGACACTTCCCGCTGCTAAGGTGACATCACTGGCATAATGACCAACCACGCCCAAAACTTCAGGCGTTTGCACCAGCGTGCTGGCGATTTGTCGCGCTATATCCGGTTTGTTGTCGTCGTTTGCAATCACGATCTTGAATGGAATTCCTTGACTCCCGATCGTGCGATTAACCTCTTGCTGCGCCTGCGCTACTCCCCGCAGAATTTCTAAGCTGCCGTTGACATCACTCCCGATCGGCACTGAGACCGCGATCGTATAAGAACGGTTGGAGCCAATACGAGCATTGTTCAAATAAATCAACGTTTCGGGTGCATTGCGCGCTTTTTGCAGCGCCGATTTAAATAGAGCGGTTGCCTCTTCATACTGCTTCGTCGCCATCGCACGCACACCTGCCTGTTTCGCTTGTGCAAAGGCGGGATTATCAGCTTTACTTTCTGCCGGAACTAAACTTCGTTCTCCCTGACTGATGCGATCGGCGATCGGCAAAGCATCCTGTGTCGATCGCGGCAATGTGGCTTGAGGACTGAGTGTGATGCCAGCTTGGGATCTTAACCACCAAAAGGCACCTCCTAACAAGCTAACCGTAAGCAGCAGCGCCATCAACAGCGCTGGCGTTTCGTTTCTCTGCGACATAAGCAAACCAGTCCATGGTTCAGATAAGCGTAGCACTTTGAATCGTTGCTTTTAGACGTTTGCTAGTGCCTAAAAATTGAGCACGGGTAGTGAGTGAACTGCTGTCGTCGATTGCAATGCCAGAAAGCAATGCCTTGTTGAAGCCTTGAAACTTCAAGCTTTGAAATGCCCGATGCAAACAAACGGTGGTGTCAAACCGCGATCGCCTGCAAACAGAAACCGTTCTGGCTTGGACGTGCCTTTGCAACGGTTGCTTGCTGGTGCCAGCAAGTAGGGTTTGTATCAGAGCGTTCGTGTCCTCACCTTTATGGCAAGGGCTATATTAAAATGGCAGAGTCGGGTTTGGCTAAGTCGCCCCTATCGAGACAGTTTACGGCAACCTTCAAGGTTTAAAGTCCAGTCAGATTAAGCAGTTGCAGCGGCTCTATCACCAACGCATACCGGGCGATCGCATCATTACGCCCGAATTTGCTCAACGCTTAGCCGCCATTGGCACCGAGTTAAACCAGCCCGTGTGCGCGTATGTTAATCGGCGCGGTCAAGTGATGCGAGTGGGTGTGGGCACACCGCGACAGACCCAGATTCCGCCGCTAGAACTGCCGCGTTATGGTGCAGAGCGACTCAGCGGTATTCGTTGCCTTTCTACCCAACTTAAGTTTGAGCCGCCCAGCGATTCAGCCTTAACCGCTATGGCGATTCAGCGCCTGGATGTTCTGGTAACCTTAACCCTCACAGGCGGTGGTTTCGAGCGTCTTGGTGGTGGTGCTACAGGCTATGTCAAAGAAACGTACCTGGCTCATTTGGTGCCGCATCCAGAGACTGCCTGGACGGTATCGCCCCCGTTAAGTTTAGACGTGCTGACGAATCAGGATTTTCTCAACCTGGTGGAAGGGCTAGAAGAGGAGTTCCGACGAGAATATACAGCACGGCAAGTAGACAGCGATCATGACCAAGTGCTGCTCGTGGGCTTAATGACCGACAATCGATCGCCCCAACGGTTTCAGGATGGGCTGACTGAGTTGACGCGGTTGGTTGAAACGGCAGGCGGAGAAGTACTGCAAACGCTGCACCAGAAGCGCCCCCATCCAAACCATCAGACGGTCGTGGGTGAAGGTAAAGTGCAGGAAATTGCCCTGGCAGCCCAAACGGTAGGCGCTAACCTGGTGGTGTTTGACCGCGATTTGTCTCCAGCGCAGGTACGAAACCTGGAAGCGCAAATTGGGATCCGGGTGGTCGATCGCACCGAAGTCATTTTAGATATCTTTGCCCAACGGGCGCGATCGGGTGCTGGCAAACTTCAAGTAGAACTGGCGCAGTTGGAGTATATGATGCCTCGCTTAGCAGGACGAGGGCAATCTATGTCCCGTTTGGGTGGTGGTATCGGTACCCGTGGACCAGGCGAAACAAAGCTAGAAACCGAACGACGGTCAATCCAGCGTCGTATTTCGCGCTTGCAGCAGGAAGTGGACCAATTACAGGCGCATCGGGCACGCTTACGGCAGCGACGCCAGCATGAGGAAGTGCCATCTGTGGCAGTAGTGGGCTACACCAATGCGGGTAAGTCTACCTTACTGAATGTGCTAACTAATGCGGACGTGTATACGGCAGATCAGTTGTTTGCAACACTCGACCCAACCACGCGACGGTTGGTTGTACCAGATGCGGTCACAGATCTACCGCGATCGCTCCTCCTCACCGACACCGTCGGCTTCATTCACGAATTGCCACCCTCGCTGATGGATGCGTTTCGTGCCACGTTAGAAGAAGTGACAGAAGCAGAAGCGCTGCTGCATGTGGTGGATTTATCCCATCCCGCTTGGCAAAACCAGATTCGATCGGTGATGAAAATTCTGTCGCAAATGCCCGTCACCCCTGGTCCAGCCCTACTCGCGTTCAACAAGATTGATCAAGTAGACGGCGATCGACTAGAACTGGCACGAGAAGAATATCCACAAGCAATTTTTATCTCAGCCAGTGAGCGCCTCGGTCTCGAAACGCTGCGGCGTAAACTGGCTCAACTAATACACTATGCTGCCGCTTCATAGATGAAATCAGCGCATTATCATCGCTGCAGTGTGTAATTACTGTAAGCAATGGCTAAAATTTGGTCAATGAAAACAATGTAAGTTACATGCGTTTGACTCACAGAAACTAGTTAAAGAAAAGCCAAGACCAACTGAAAGGAGCAGTATTTCAATCTGCATGAGAAAAAGACTTTTTTGCTTGAGTCTCCTTTCTCATCTTCAGCTCTTTTTAAGGATTTGAGCCTTGCAAACCCATTGTCAAGG
>JBBSHC010000483.1:0-3890 GCA_038253425.1 Leptolyngbyales cyanobacterium
AGCGTCAACAACCTGGAAGACATTGTTGGTGGTCATATCTGGCTAGGCTTCCTCTTGATTGCAGGCGGTATTTGGCACATCCTAACTAAGCCGTTTGGTTGGGCGCGCCGTGCCTTGATCTGGTCGGGCGAAGCGTATCTGTCTTACAGTCTTGGTGCCCTATCAATGATGGGCTTCATTGCTGCTTGCTTTGTTTGGTTTAACAACACAGCTTACCCCAGCGAATTCTATGGTCCTACGGGTCCTGAAGCGTCTCAAGCACAAGCATTGACCTTCTTGATTCGTGACCAGCGTCTGGGTGCAAACGTTGCGTCTGCTCAAGGTCCGACTGGTCTGGGTAAGTACCTGATGCGCTCTCCCACTGGCGAAATTATTTTCGGTGGTGAGACGATGCGCTTCTGGGATTTCCAGGGTCCCTGGTTGGAGCCTCTGCGTGGTCCTAACGGTCTTGACTTGAACAAAATCAAGAACGATATTCAGCCCTGGCAGGCACGTCGAGCGGCTGAGTACATGACCCATGCACCGTTGGGTTCTCTGAACTCGGTGGGTGGTGTGGCAACGGAGATCAACTCCTTTAACTACGTATCGCCTCGCTCTTGGCTGTCATGTTTCCACTTTGTAGTGGGGTTCTTCTTCCTGGTTGGTCACCTCTGGCACGCAGGTCGTGCTCGTGCTGCTGTTGCTGGCTTTGAGAAGGGGATCGATCGCGAGAGCGAACCTGTACTCTCCATGACAAACCTCGACTAGGTTTGAGCGTATTCTCAAGGTAGACGCCTAATTCATTAAAAGGCTCTTGCTGCAAAGTAGGAGCCTTTTAGTTTAGTAGTGGTTAACTGACAAACCTGCCCAGATTCATGCACTGTCCTTAACAACTGGGGTATTCTGGAACGTATGTCATGGCAAAAAAGGCTTTGAAAGCAGCATGAAACTGGCAAAGCGAGTTGAGCAGGTTACCCCTTCATTGACGCTGGCGATCGATGCAAAAGCAAAGGCACTGAAGGCAGATGGCGTCGATATTTGCAGCTTTAGCGCTGGGGAACCAGACTTTGCAACACCAGAACACATTAGTGCAGCCGCCAAGCAGGCGATCGACGCTGGTAAAACGCGCTATGGTCCCGCCGCAGGGGAACCAAAACTCCGAGAAGCGATCGCTCACAAGCTGCAAACAGACAATGGGCTTTGTTACGGCGCTGAAAATATCATTGTTACCAATGGGGGTAAGCATTCTCTCTTTAATCTGATGCTGTCGCTGCTTAATCCAGGTGATGAGGTGATTATTCCCGCACCGTACTGGGTGAGCTATCCAGAGATGGTGAAGCTGGCAGGTGGAACGCCTGTCATCATTCAAACGGACGCCGAAAGCCAGTTCAAGATTACGCCAGAGCAGCTTCAAAAGGCAATTACTGCCAACACGCGCTTATGCGTTATCAACTCACCCTCTAATCCAACGGGGATGGTCTACACGCCTGATGAGTTAGCAGCGTTAGCGGCAGTCATTGTCAAAAACGATATTCTGGTTGTTTCGGATGAAATCTACGAAAAGCTGGTCTATGACGGAGCCAAACACGTCAGCATCGGCGCGATCGATCCAGAAATCTATGAGCGCACTCTAGTAAGTAGTGGCTTTGCGAAAGCCTACTCCATGACAGGTTGGCGGGTTGGTTGGTTAGCGGGTCCGGTTGAGATCATCCGTGCTGCTACCCGCATTCAGGGCCACAGTACCTCCAACGTGTGTACCTTTGCTCAGTGGGGAGCGATCGCTGCGCTGGAAGGTTCTCAAGCGTGTGTCGAGTCTATGCGTCTAGCCTTTGCAGAACGCAGACAGGCAATGTTTGACTACATTAACGCGATTCCTGGTTTAAGTTGCGCTAAACCCGATGGTGCGTTTTATGTGTTTCCCAGCATCCAAAAAACGGGGATGACCTCGCTAGAATTTTGTGATGCGCTTTTAGAGGAGCAAAAGGTCGCTGTAATCCCTGGTATTGCCTTCGGTGCAGACAGTTACATTCGACTTTCCTACGCGACCGATATGGAGACCATCAAAAAAGGGATGGAGCGTCTGGATAAATTTGTGCGTTCACGAAGTGGCTCTACCGGAGCATCGAAAACCAACAGTTGAACGACTATCACCCAGCTTAAGGATCGCAGCGAACCTCAAGCAAAAAACCATCCGGGTCATAAAAGTAAATGCCTCGCCCCGTAGGACGTGTGACTGGACCGTGATCGATCGCGACCCCGCTTTGTTGCAGCACTGCTACTACCTGATCAAATAATTCCGGCGCAACATCAAAGGCTAAATGATTGGCGCGTGTAAACTGCTGCTGCGGATCAGGATGGGGCGGCGTTAACTCTGGTTCCCAAAACAGATCCAGTACTGTACCGTCTGGCATGACAAAATTAACGACCTTGCCCTCAGCGACCAACTCTGTCAGCGTGGTGGGTACTTCGTCACCGACTAACTCATGCAGCCCCAGAAAGGTGCCATAAAAGTGGCGAGATGCCTGCATGTCTTTCACATTCAGGGCAATGTGATGTAATTTTCGGAGTGTACCCGGAGCAAAAACAGTTGCCGCTTTGGAGGTCGCTAGCATAACAGCGCGATCGCAAGGGACTCTAAAACTATAGCGATTCTTGGCGGTAAGCGATGTGCAGGTTGTTACGCGACAGGTTTCTGTCACGTTGGTTAAATGAGTCACATGCTCTCGTAGCCTTTGCCGAGCAAGCCCCCGAAAGCGTTCCTGGGCAATTAACTGACCCCAATTTTAGCGGCTGTGGCATTCGGTAGGATTAGTTTGCCGCCCTTTGTCAACCGGAGACGCTGACCGCGCCATTCGACGCTGTTGCTAAAAAAGCCATAGCACCAGAGGGCAAAGCGTACCACATCGCTCAGCGGAACGAGCCACAGATACTTTTTGACCAGCGGATCATGCAGAACACTCACGCCAACAAGCCAAGCCAGCACAAACCGGAAAAACCAGGTGATCCCCAAAACAGTCCAGCCGAACGCAGAACCCTGCATAGTCAGCAAAAACAACAAGCTGGCGATCGTACCGAAAGTAAAAATCTGCCCAGCGTAGCCCAAGGGTTGAGAGACACGGATGCCACGATTCCAGCGGCTTTGATGCTGAATGAAATCGATGAAACTGTCTGTCGCAAGAACGTGATTCACCACGTAGCGAGACAACACCACTTGATAGCCTGCCTGCGTGGGCATTCGTCCCAGGTGAAAATCGTCGTGGAGGTAATTGGCAACGGCTAAAAAGCCCCCGATCGCCTCCAAGACCGATCGACGCATGAGAATGGTGGCACCAATACCGAAGGACATCCCCTCCAGTTGACGAGACACTAAGGTCGTGGGTGCTAATTCGGTTGAAATGCCCAGCGCTTCAAAGGCAGCGATCGTGCTTTGAGCCAGCGATCGATACAGGCAAGTGACAACACCAACAGCGCTATCGTTTAACGGTTGCACCACCGTCGTCAGATAGTCGGCATTAACGCGAATATCGCCGTCTGAGATGAGCAAAAGCGAGTGCTTGGCTTTCGTGGCGGCGTTTGCTAGATTGCTAATTTTGAGATTGGTGCCAATGGCATGATCGCTAACCACTAGACTGGCATCGATTCCTGGAAAGTCAGCGATGATCTGCTTCACGACCGCAATAACTGGATCGTTGGAGTCCTGCACACCAAAAACGATTTGGTAGGTTGCATAGTTCTGCACGCAGAAAGAGGCAAGATTCTCATAGGTGTAAGGGTCCAGCCCGCAAAGCGGTTTCAAAATGCTGATAGGCGGATGAAAGTCGGGATCAAGCTGAGTTGCATGGGTAAGGAAACGGATAGCTGAGTAGGATGCGAGGCAGTAATAAACAATAGCAATGAGGCAAAACAGCAAC
>JBBSHC010000484.1:0-3880 GCA_038253425.1 Leptolyngbyales cyanobacterium
GCAATTTTGACCTTAAATGTGCATCGAAGCTGAGTCAACGATCAGCTCTTAGCTCTCATAGAAGGGTGGCTTGCATTGGTCGCGATCGACTCGCTACAGCCAGTGCTTGTCTAGCCATGCCGCTCAAAGCGTCTATCTGGATTACTGCAACATTCGTTAAGTAAAAAATGAAGCTAGTTGAAATTAGATTTATTAATGATAAAAATACGGAATTATTATTTGCAGTTATATTGCCAAATGTAAGACAGTCGCTCTATTCTTAAAGTAAGGTACTCAGGGCTTTAAGAGAGCTTGAAAGTGGCACCCTCCGTCGAAAGTTTAAGGGGTATCTTTGTCAAGCATTATGATCAAAGATTTGCACAACATTTGTAGGAGAATGGTATGCCGATTGCGGTTGGAATGATCGAAACAAAGGGCTTTCCTGCGGTAGTGGAAGCCGCAGATGCAATGGTGAAGGCGGCACGCGTGACGTTAGTGGGCTATGAAAAAATTGGTAGCGCTCGCGTTACGGTGATTGTACGTGGCGATGTCTCTGAAGTTCAGGCATCGATCGCGGCTGGCGTTGATTCGGCAAACCGGGTCAACGGTGGCGAAGTGCTATCGACTCACATCATTGCGCGTCCCCACGAAAATCTGGAATATGTCCTGCCCATTCGTTACAGCGAAGCGGTCGACCAATTCCGGGTGTAATCTGAACGGTGTTTTGTGCAACCTTGTTTACAGTGTTTGGCATATAGACATAAATTTAGACGCAAACTTTAGGCTGTTCTACGACCCCGTCGAACTATAAAAGCTTCCAGTTTTGAGTCCAGAGTTGATCGTCTATAAGGTCTGAACGTTAGTCGTTTTCAAAGATAAAAAAGGGAGTAAGACTCATGGCAATTGCTGTTGGAATGATCGAAACGCTTGGTTTTCCCGCTGTTGTGGAAGCCGCAGATGCGATGGTCAAAGCAGCGCGTGTAACGCTGGTGGGCTATGAAAAAATTGGTAGTGGTCGTGTCACCGTGATCGTGCGTGGTGACGTATCAGAAGTGCAAGCTTCAGTTGCGGCTGGTGTTGACAATGTGAAGCGAGTCAGCGGTGGACAGGTTCTTTCGACTCACATCATTGCGCGTCCTCATGAAAACCTGGAGTACGTTCTACCCATTCGCTACACCGATGAAGTAGAGCAGTTCCGCGATAGCGTCAGCGGCAGAGCGATTCATGCTGGTCCTTACACCAGACCATAATGCAAATTGCGAAAGTTCGTGGCACTGTCGTAAGCACCCACAAAGAACCAAGTTTGAGCGGTGTCAAGTTCCTCCTCTTACAGCTTTTGGACGAGGAGGGTCAGCCGCTGCCAAACTACGAGGTAGCAGCCGATCAGGTGGGTGCTGGAGTGAATGAGTGGGTATTGGTTAGCTGTGGTAGTGCTGCCCGTCAGGTGGCGGGTAGTGAACACCGTCCGATCGATGCTGTTGTGGTGGGGATTATTGATACGGTGAGTGTGGACGATCGCCGTCTCTACAGCAAAAAAGACGATGACCGCTAGTGGCTCGACGCTAAACTTTGGTTTTTCGATCCTGAATTTCAAACGTTTGAGCGTGTTGACGTTAGGTTGAAACCGACACTTAGCCTATCTTTGGAAGCGTACGCGACATTCGCAGGGGTAAAGCTAATTTGCCTCTGTGAATGATTGCAACGTGTATAGGTAAAAGTCGTTGTTGTGTCTAGCCTTCCGTCTATGATTCAGATGGGTTGATCGCTTTGGTCTTCGATTTAAACATCCATCATTCCATCTCCCATCGTGGCTTCATCAGCGGTGGAGCTTTCGCCGAATTTTTCCTCAGGAGAATATTTTATGGTAGTCCGTCGTTCAGCGGCTCCTCCCACCCCGTGGTCGAAGAGTTTGACCGCGCCCAACATCGATCAAACTGCCTACGTTCATTCATTTTCCAATATTATCGGCGATGTGCGGATTGGTCCTAACGTGCTGATTGCACCGGCAACATCAATTCGTGCCGACGAGGGCAATCCCTTTCACATTGGCAGTAATACCAACGTGCAAGACGGTGTTGTTGTGCATGGGCTGGAACGCGGTCGGGTGATGGGTGATGACGATCAGTCTTATTCTGTTTGGATCGGCAGCAACGTCTCGATTACTCATATGGCGTTGATTCACGGTCCTGCCTACATTGGCGATGATTCGTTTATTGGCTTTCGTTCTACCGTCTTTAATGCTCGGGTTGGTCGTGGCAGTATCGTGATGATGCACGCCTTGATTCAGGATGTGGAAATTCCACCCGGAAAGTATGTTGCGTCTGGCTCGATTATTACCAGCCAGCAGCAGGCAGATCGCCTTCCCGATGTGCATGTAGATGACATCGAATTTGCTACCCATGTTTTGGGTATTAATGATGCACTGCGATCGGGCTATCACTGTGTTGATGATGTGAGCTGTATTGATTCCTTCCGTAATCAAATGACAAAACTATATAAATCAGACGAATCTGCCTCGACCAACACCCGTCTCAGCCCCGAAGCTGTGCAGCAGGTGCGCCAGTTGCTTGCCGGAAACTACCGCATTGGTACTGAACATGCGGATGTCCGCCGTTTTCAGTCTGCTTCCTGGACTAGTTGTTCACCGATTCAGTCAACGCGAGAATCAGAGGTCTTGGCGGCATTGGATGCCTGCCTGGATGAACATAGCGGCGATTATGTGCGCCTGATTGGCATTGACCCCGATGCAAAGCGGCGCATACTGGAGACGATTATTCAGCGACCCGGCGATAAAGCGGTTGCACAAACGCAGCCAAGAGCCAGCCAACAAACTGGCGGTAGCTCAAATCATGCCAGTTATGCCTCACAGGGTACTGGCTCACAGAGTACTGGCTTAAGTCAAGATGCGATCGCCCAAGTGCGTGATTTGATGGCTCAAGGCTACCAGATTGGCGTGGAACACGCGGATAAACGCCGTTTTCAAACGAGTTCCTGGTACAACGCTGGCTTGATTGATACGAAACGAGAAGCCGATGTGTTTGCCCTGATTGAAGAGGTGATTGCGGCACACAGCAATGAATATGTACGTCTCATTGGCATCGATCGCAATGCCAAGCGGCGGGTCGTTGAAACCATTATCCAGCGCCCCGGTGGTGGCTCTGCTGGGTCGGGTCAACAATCTGGCAATGCTTCTAGTAGCTTTAGCCACGCTAGTCCGAGTAATGGAGCGGGGCAAGCGCATCCTACAGGCTTAAGCAATGACATTGTGACGCAGATACGGCAGTTGCTGGCTCAGGGTCATCAAATTGCAGCAGAATATGCGAATAAGCGCCGCTTTCAAACGAGTTCCTGGCATAGTGCTGGGTTCATTGAGGCTCAACGTGAAGCAGATGTAACGGCTGCCCTCGAAGCGGTGATGGCTGAGCATAGCGGTGAATACGTACGGTTAATTGGCATCGATCGTTCGGCTAAACGGCGAGTGCTGGAAACCATTATTCAGCGCCCCGACAGTGCCCCTGTGTCGTCTGCCAGCAGTACATCTGGTGGGTTTAGCAGTGCCGCTACGGGGAATGGAGCTAGTCAACCGAGTGCCACAAGCTTAGGCTCCGATGTCGTGGCACAGGTGCGTCAGTTGCTGGCTCAAGGTCACCAAATTAACGCCGAATATGCGGATGAGCGTCGCTATAAAACTAGCTCCTGGCAGAGTGCTGGTGTGATTCAAGCAAAGCGCGAAGCGGAGGTTTTATCGGCTCTGGAAGCCATCATTTCAGAGCACAGTCGAGCCTATGTCCGTCTAGTGGGTATTGATTCCAAGGCGAAGCGACGAGTGCTCGAAACAACGATCAAACGACCCAGTAAGTAAGTGAGCCGTGATGTAGTTGGTTTTTAGTAGTTGAATCGA
>JBBSHC010000485.1:0-3859 GCA_038253425.1 Leptolyngbyales cyanobacterium
AAATGGGGTGGAAGCGGAAAACACTGCGATCGAGCATCAAAACGTGCCTCAGAGCCATCAGGGGCTACACGGCTTCCTCTACAGCTCTGAAGATGAACACTCGGCAGGGACAGTCAACACACCCATAGCAAGCACAACGGATCAGGTGATGCCGTTGGCAGACTGGTGCAATTTGTCTGGAAATGCCAAAGTCGCTGGAGTATATGCAGTGCTAGGGAGCGATCGCCGCACTCAATACATCGGCTATTCCCGCAACGTGGCGCTATCACTCAAGGGGCATCTGGCTCAGATGGGCAACGAAATTTGTGCGTTTGTCCAAGTGCAACCCGTCACGTTTCCCAAGCGGGAAGTGATGGAAAAGCAGCGCGATGAATGGATGGCTCAGCTAGATTATGTGCCTGCGGGTAATGCGGATGCCAATGAACTGTGGGCAAGTACGGTTGGGGAAGCCGCGATCGCGGCGATGTCACCCACTGAGCGGCAAGCCTATGAAGAGAAAAAACTCAAGTTGCGGAAGGCAATGGCAGATGCCGACCTGAGCCGTGAGCCGCAGGACCAAAGTGAAGCAGAGCGGCAGCAACAGCTAGAGGCAGCCGTGAAAAATGATGACTGGAGCGCGGTCATCCAAGCACAAACTCAACAGTCCTGACGTTTACAGTCTTGACCCCAATCAATGCACACGCTGTACCGAGACTTTTTGCTGCGTGACTGGCACCCTGTCGATCGCGCCACTGCTGCTAAAATTATTGGCTCTGTTTTAGCAGAGTATGGCTTGGCTTGGGAACCGGACGGTGCCGATCGGGATGTACTGCATGTTGAGACGTGCTATCAAGCTGTTGGCGGCGAGTTTTGGGTGATTGAGCAGCAGGGTAAGCTGGTGGGTACTGGAGCGTATTACCCGATTCAGCGAGGCGAAAAGGCAGTCGAAATCCGCAAGATGTATCTGTTGCCAGAGGCACGGGGTCAGGGGTTAGGACGTTTTCTGCTGCAAGCATTGGAGTCAGCCGCGATCGCTCGTGACTTTGCACAGGTTTGGATTGAGACCGTCAGCGTTTTGGCAGAAGCAGTGACACTTTACGAACGCAATGGGTATCAACCTGCAACAGGTGTGGAGACAGAACGGTGCGATCGGGTCTATGTCAAGATCCTTGTAACACCGGGTTAGACTGTACGCTGAAGCGCTCTTTGTTTACCGTCCAGTCATTTTTGCCTGCTCACAATGGGTCTGTCGATGGGGAAACTCAGTAGTCTGTGATCACACATCTTGCCGCAGGGCTGAAATATCCCACGCACTATCGACATTGTGCACAAGGTCTTGATCGTCTGCCTGCAACAACTGCGCTAAATCGTCTGCTAGTTGACGCGATCGTGCTGCGATTAACGTCTCATCACCCTCCAACTGAGCCATTTCTTGCAAGACTTCCTCGTCGTGTTGTTTGAAGATTCGAGCCGCCCGATGTGCTTTATACGAGCGAACACCTAGTAGCTTTAAAGCTTCGGCTCCCATATCGAGCGCAGAACCAAAGGTTTCTCGGTGAATCACGTCTGCGCCTTGCCGAATCAGTTCATAGGCGTGACGGCGATCGTGTGCCCGTGCCAGAAGCCGCAAATGCGGAAAATGTTTGTGTACGAGCTTGACCATTTCTACTGCTTTCTCGCGATCATCGATCGCAATAATGAGCAATCTGGCTCGCTTCGCTCCAGCCGCATGAAGCAAATCGAGTCGAGAGGCATCCCCATAAAAGACCTTCCAGCCAAAGCGCCGCAGTAAATCAATCTGCGTTGGACTGTGTTCTAACAGCGTTGGTCTACAGCCATTGGCAATTAAAAGCCGTCCGACGATTTGCCCAAACCGACCGAACCCAGCAATAATCACCGGATTTTCATTCTCATCAATTTCATCTGCTTCTCGTTCTGGTTCGATCGTGGTGAAGCGAGGCTGTACCAAGCGATCGTTCACAATCATCAGAAGCGGCGTCAGCACCATCGACAGTGCCACGACAGCCACCAGAGGTTCTGCCACATCGGTTGTCAACACCTGATTTTGGGTAGCAAAGGAAAAGAGGACAAAGGCAAACTCACCGCCCTGTGCCAAAGCAAAGGCAAACAGCAAGCTCTGGCTTAACTCCATACGGAAAAACCGACCCAGCCCAAGCAACACCGCAAACTTGACTGCGACTAAGCCAATGACCAGTCCCAGAATCAAGAAGGGTTGTTGAATCAGCAGATTAAAGTTGATGCTGGCTCCCACCGAGATGAAAAACAGACCCAGCAACAAGCCTTTAAACGGATCAATATCGCTTTCTAGCTCATGTCGGTATTCATTGTCTGCTAGTACCACTCCCGCTACAAACGTCCCCAGAGCAGGCGATAACCCAACCTTTTGCATTGCCAACGCGATACCAATCACTAAAAGCAAGGCGGTTGCAGTAAAAAGTTCTCGTAGCTGAGTGGCAGCAATCAAACGAAATACTGGGCGCATCAAAAAACGTCCGGCAACAATAATGCCTCCCACTACTCCCATGACCAGCAAGGCTTGCTGCCAACCCGGTAAAGCGGCATTGTGATCTGCCGTTTGCTCCGCTACGACAAACAACACGTCCTTTGCAGTCAGCGTCACTGTTGCACTCTCTTTCACTGCCAAGAGAGGCAAGAGCGCCAAAATTGGGATCACCGCAATATCTTGAAATAGCAGCACTGAAAAGGAAGACTGCCCCGCTTCGGTCTTCATCAGCCCTTTTTCATTGAGGGTTTGTAGCACGATCGCGGTTGACGACATCGCCAGAATCAACCCAACTACCAGCGCCGTCTGCCAGGAAACCCCAAAGAGTAAACCAAGCCCTAAGGTAACCAGAGCGGTGACCGCAACCTGTAAGCCACCCAAACCCAAAATGGGCAAGCGCAAGCGCCAGAGTAAAGAAGGTTGCTGCTCTAAACCAACCAGAAAGAGCATCATCACCACACCAAATTCGGCGAAGTGCATGACATCTTCTCCCTCTTGCCCAACAAAGCGCAGCCCAAAGGGTCCGATAATTACTCCCGCAATCAGATACCCCAACACAGAACCTAAGCCCAACCGATTAGAGAGAGGCACTGAGAGGACGGCAGCTAACAGATAAATGAATGCCTGGAAGAAAAGCCCTTCGTTATGCATTGTGCGCTGCCTCTGGTTGCTTGATGACTTGCTTCAAATCCTGGTTCAAAAAGTGACACTGTTGCAAAAAGTCCCAATCCACCATGCCGTCTCGCAACGCAACAATGGCGGCACGATAGTCTTGTCCATACTCGGCAATTTGAGAGCGCTCTTGCAACCGATGGGTGCCATAGACCACAAAGGGGGGTAAATATTCCATGCCGCAGAGGTAAGCGGTTTGCTCAAACGGCAGCAACAGTTCTCGGATCGTGAAGCGGTTGGTTCCTTCTCGGCAGTATGCTTTCTTGCCACCGCCTGTGGTGACGGCTGAGAGAAACTTTTTACCCCGCAAGGCGGTTTCCTTTTGTCCATAGGCAAACCCATACTCCAGCACTAGATCTTGCCACTCTTTCAAAATGGCGGGGCTGCTGTACCAATAAAAGGGGTGCTGAAACACGATAATATCGTGCGATCGCAGGAGGTCTTGTTCAAACTTCACGTTGATGTGAAAGTCGGGGTAGGTCTCGTAGAGATCGTGCACAGTAACAGCATCCAATCCTGTTACGGCTTCAACCAGATGTCGATTGATCTTCGACTTTTCTAGGGCAGGGTGAGCAAATAAGATTAGGATCCGGTTGAGATTGCTCATAGTTTGCATCCGCAGCATCCGGTGTAAATCCTCTCAAAGAGGATAGGCTTGCGTGCATTATGTGTTGTGATAGGGTA
>JBBSHC010000486.1:0-3854 GCA_038253425.1 Leptolyngbyales cyanobacterium
AGTGGGGATAAAATTCATCAGCCCCATCTGCTGACCGCTCAGATCTTTGCTTGATGCCAGTAAGCGACCTTCTTTTTCCAGTCGGTGCCACAAAGCGGTGTTGGGCAAGGCGTGAAGCATCCCGAACATGGCTTTGGGAATAGCGGTTGCTTCCACAAATTGAATGATCCGATCGCCAGCCCCAGGTTTCTCACCATCAAACCCCAGAATAAAACCTGCCATGACAGACAAGCCCTTCTGGTTAATGGTCTGCACCGCTTCCACCAGCGAGTTGCGCGTATTTTGAAACTTCTGGGTCATCGCCAAGCTTTCTGTATCCGGCGTTTCGATGCCCAGAAAGACAGCGGTGAAGTTTGCCCGCACCATCAGGTCTAGTAGCTCTTCATCCTGCGCCAGATCAACCGAAGCTTCTGTACTCAGGCGGAACGGGTAGTTGTGCTCCGCCATCCAGGGCACCAGTTCGCGGAGCAGCAGCTTGACGTTGCGCTTATTGCCAATGAAGTTGTCATCGACCATGAAGACCGATCGCCGCCAGCCAAGATCATAGAGGGCTTGCAGTTCTGCCAGCAGTTGTGCAGGAGTCTTTGTGCGAGGTTTGCGTCCGTAGAGAACGATGATGTCGCAGAATTCGCACTGAAAGGGGCATCCCCGCGAGAACTGCACCGACATTTCAATGTAAGCGTTGAGATCAAGCAAATCAAACCGGGGGACGGGAGACGTGGATACGTCCGGCTTTTCACCTTCAGGAGCGCGAAGAATTCCTGATGTTTCGCCCCGGTTAAGTGCCTCGACCAACAGTGGCAGCGTTATTTCTCCCTCGTCCAACACCAAGAAGTTAGCGCCAGCATCACGGGCTGCATCCGGTACTGAGGTGACATACGGACCGCCAACCGCTACTAATTTGCCCCGCCGTTTTGCTTCGTGAATGAGATGCAAAAGGTCAGGCTTCTGCACAATCATGCCCGATAAAATGACGAGATCTGCCCATTCCCAATCGGCTTCAGTTTCCGATCGCACATTGCGGTCAACCAACCGGAACTCCCAGGTTTGCGGCAAGATAGCAGCAACGGTAATCATGCCCAATGGTGGCAGAGATGCCTTGCGATCGATCAGTTCTAACGCTTTATTAAAAGACCAGAACGACTCTGGAAACAGCGGGTAAAGAAGTAAAACTTTCATTAAGTAAAAAACCTCACACCAAGACTGATGGCTGCTACGGAGCCACTCAAGCTTACCCCGTCCTGCAAGTTTTCGCGATCGTGCCAAAGCGATCGACTTTGATGTGATTCAGTCAGGCTTAGCGTAAGCTCCAGCACTTCTTGTCAGTTGTGACGTGACCGAGCAAATTGCCAGTGCTGAGTAGCGCTTCAAACCATCCTTGAGAAAGCGGGAAAGTGGTTCGTCGTTGGTTCAGCGATCGCTGAGCAGACAAAAGCTCAACGCACTACGACTCGCTATCCAGATATGTTTTTCAAACTTACTGCTGGTATTGAAACAAGAAGGGCTTCCCAGACCCCGGTAGTCGAGAAGCCCTATGCACTCATTACGAAACGTAAGCGCTTACGTTCTACAGTCGATCAACCTTAGAGTCAGGCTTGTCTTGAGGGGTTTTGGGCAGCAAGATACGCCCAAGTGCCAAGCGTGGCAGCAAGTAACCAACCACTGAAAATTACTACAGAAAGTGTCAACATGAAATCCTCCTTTGAGTCATCAATACTCATCGTTGGTGGTCTGTACCCAGGTACTCGATCACGCTAACAACGGGATCAGATGCCTGCAATGTTTCTTAATAGAAATGGAGGATTGTTACACGCTGATACATAAACCTCAGTTAAAGATTTCAAGCATCATCATGACGATCCGGTTAGTAACCCTTGTCATGTTTGACCTTGCAGCGGCAGAGCGAATGCTTTTTGATCAAACAGTGCCTGAGAAACCGAGCGCTACTAAAGCGTAATCTGAGTGAGCATCCTGGGCAGCTTCTCGCTCTACCCCACGCAACTCCCTACCAACTGCGATCGCTCCCGTGATTTAGCACCTACACGTAAAGCGATGGCTGAACGATGGGGGAGCTGAACCCGGCTTTTTTAAGAAACGCCTGTCTGTAGAACGTTACCAACGGGCAACAACCCCGTAAAATTTCAACTAGCAACCCATTTGGTATGACTAGGGGACAGCATGAGCGAAACTGAGACGATTTTTAGCAAAATTATCCGCAAGGAAATTCCCGCTGAGATCATCTACGAAGACAATCTGGCACTCGCATTCAAGGACGTAAACCCGCAAGCCCCGGTTCACATTTTGGTCATCCCTAAACAGGCGATCGCCAAACTATCCGACGCCGAAGCACCTGACCATGCTTTGATGGGACATCTCCTGCTCACGGCTAAACGCGTTGCCGAGCAAGTAGGGCTAACCAACGGCTATCGCCTTGTTATTAATACTGGGGCGGCTGGCGGTCAGACAGTCGATCATCTCCATCTGCACATTTTGGGTGGACGCCAGATGACATGGCCGCCGGGGTGAAGGTGGAAGTAAAAATGGAAGTAAAAAGGTAGAAGGTAAAAGGCAAAAGGTAGAAACAACCACCTAGATTGCTTTAGATGTTTGATGGCAGAGTGCGAGTTTTAGCCCTCTTTTATAAAGCGGTGACTACAGTGAAGGGATGACAGTGAAGAGATTACCGAGGAATCAAAGGCTTCAGCCTCTTTCCCAAAAAGTGTCCAAACTGTTCAAAGAGATGTTCTCGTTCTTTGCCTTTTGCCTTTTACCTTCACTTCTTCTCTACGTTAAAATTGATCTAGATTCGGAGGCAATCCAACGGTTTATACACGTCCCCTGGCTCGGTTAATTGAGCAACTGCAACATCTTCCTGGTGTTGGACCGAAAACAGCACAGCGGTTAGCACTGCACATCCTTAAGCGATCGGAGGATGAGGTGAAAGCTTTAGCAACTGCGTTGATGGAAGCTAAACAGCAGGTTGGCTACTGCTCGGTGTGTTTTCATTTGTCAGCAGAACCTGTCTGCGAAATTTGTCGAATGCCTAACCGCGATAGCCAAACCATTTGCGTTGTGGCTGATTCAAGAGATGTCATTGCGCTGGAAAAAACGCGCGAGTACCGGGGCAAGTACCACGTTTTAGGTGGGTTGATTTCGCCGATGGACGGCATTGGTCCAGAGCAGTTGCACATTCAGCCATTGGTGCGTCGGGTCAAGCAGCAAGATATTGCCGAAGTGATTATGGCGATTAGCCCCAGTGTCGAGGGTGAAACGACCACGCTTTACGTAGGGCATTTGCTTAAACATTTCACTAAAGTAACGCGCATTGCGTTTGGGCTACCGATGGGCGGCGATTTAGAATATGCCGATGAAGTTACGCTGGCACGCGCACTCGAAGGCAGACGCGAGTTAGATTAGAGCGAAGCAATGAAGCAGATTGGCGCACGCTGGAAGCCACTTTTACGCTGGGCAATTCTGGGTGGTACGCTCTTTTTTCTGGGCAAGGTACTGAAAGACCACTGGCAAAAGGTGGTTTCGCTGCGGCTGGAAGAAACTGGATGGGCGTGTCTGGCGATCGCGCTTGGTGTTACGCTCCTGGCTCACCTCTGTGCGGGTGGTGTCTGGAGCCGCATTTTGCAGAGCTTCCATCAGCCTGTGAATGGCGTCCGGCTTGTGCAAGCGTATCTAAAAACCACGATCGCCAAATACCTTCCTGGCAATGTCTGGCATTACTACGGTCGCGTTAGTGCCGCGACGAGTGCAGGCGCAACGCTCGAAGCGGCAACGGTCAGTGTCTTACTAGAGCCACTGTTGATGGCGGCAGCGGCACTGCTCATTACCCTGCTGTGTAGCCA
>JBBSHC010000487.1:0-3833 GCA_038253425.1 Leptolyngbyales cyanobacterium
AAGTATGAGATTCGCTGAAGTCCTGACTCATCGAGGGATGAAAGGAGCGGCGTCGCTACTGGAAGTCCGGCTAAGTAGAGCCTTGAAAGAGTCTCTTTCAGGTTTTTACCTGTATCAGATGTTGTTGTTGGCGAATTTGCTACAAGCAGGATTACGCAAATGCGACAAGCTCTGAAATACTTGCTATGCCGTTGCTCATCGAGCTTGTATTACATCTGTAGAAGCCGTTGTAATACATTCGCCAACAACATCCACTGCACCTCAGTCCCCAGGAATCACACTCCCTACTCCTCCACTCCCACACGCATTTCAGGTTGCACTGCCGCCCCGTTCACGCCCTTTTCCACCCTTAGAGCTCGTATCAAATGCCTCAAGCCGCGTTAAAGCCGTCAAGCGCAGCGTGGCTAATATCCTAGAACGCTGGACCGTTACCAGTCGCTCGACTCGTCAGAGGGACCTGCTTGGACTGAGTCTGCTTGTAGCGCCTTCGCCTACGACCGCGACGCCGACTCAAACCCCAATCTCGCCGAGACTCCTTGCTTCCGGGCGACCAGTTTGCCTCACGGTTGGCGGACTGATGACGTTTGACAGTGCGTTGTTTGAAAAAGCGGTGTGCAGGGCAATAATAAGCACAGTGCACTGTGTTGAGCATGCTATCTACTGTTTCAAGGTTGTTCCATGTCTCCCAACTCGACAACCGCTATGCTTTCTCCCGAGTTAATCCTCGAAAGCATCGCCCGAGTTACCCTTCAAATCCAGCAGAGTCGAGACCTCGATGACCTTTTGCAGTGGGCGATCGCGGATGCCAGAACCCTCCTGCAAACGGATCGTGTCCTGCTCTATCGCTTCCTGCCCGATCAGGATGCAGTGATAGCCTGTGAATCTGTGGGTGCTGAGTGGACACCTCTTCTGGGGCAACAGATCTACGACCCCTGCTTTGCCGCCACCTGGGTCGAACGTTACCAAAAGGGACAGACCACCACCATCGCTAACATCCACGATGGGACAGTCGACCCGTGCTATGTCCAACTCCTGGAACGGTTGCAGGTGCAAGCCAATTTAGTCGTGCCCATTTTGAGCCGGGGTCGCCTGTGGGGTTTGCTCATCGCTCACCACTGCCGCAGTCCGCGTGAGTGGACTGCGGCAGTGGTGCAGTTGTTGCAGCACTATGCCCTGCAACTCGGGGTCGCCGTGCAACTCGCAGCCCTGCCACAACGTCAGCCGTTAGACCGCCAGCTAGAGCTGCCTACGATGGACTTCGACCAGGCAGCGATCGCAGCGGCACGCCACGACAGTGAAGCGAAATATCATCACCTGGTCGAGCACCTCAATGCTGGGTTTGTGGTGCATGCGCCAGACACGCGTGTGTTGCAGTGCAATGCCACCGCTTGTACTCTACTCGGTCTCACCCGGGCACAACTGTTGGGGAAAGCGGCGCTCGATCCGGCATGGCAGTTTCAGCGTGAAGATGGCAGCGTGATGCCCCTGGAAGAGTATCCCGTACAGCGCGTGCTCGCGACTCAGGCACCCCTCCAAAATTATGTGGTCGGCATCAAACGAGGCAAGCAGTCCCAATGTTGGGTTTTAGTCGCCGCTTTTCCAGAGTTTGAGTCCCAAGGGACGCTGCTGCAGGTTGTGGTGACCTTTATTGACATTAGCCGTTTGAAGCAGGCAGAAAGGGCTCTGCAATGGCAAGCTGGGCAAAGGCGACTGCTGGCGGCGATTACGCAGCAAATCCGACAAACACTTGATCTAGACGACATTCTCCAGACCACCGTGACCACCGTGCGGCAGTTCTTGCAGACGGATCGGGTGCTTGTTTATCGGTTTGACCCGGACTGGAGTGGCAACGTCATTGCCGAAGCGGTCGCCGCGGGTTGGCCGTCCATCCTGGGGGTGCCCATCACCGATACCTATTTTGTGGAAACGCAGGGCAACGCTTATGCGCAAGGCAGGATGGTAGCCATCGAGGATATTTATCAGGCTGCCTTTACTCCTTGCCATGTCGAGTGGCTCGAGCAAATGCACGTGCGAGCCAAGCTGGTGGTGCCCATTTTGCAAGGGGATCACCTCTGGGGGTTGCTGGTGGCTCAACATTGCCAGGCTCCACGCCCCTGGTCCACCTTAGAAAGGGAATTGCTGCAACAGTTGGCGCTACAGCTAGCCATCGCCCTTCAACAAGCAGAACTGTATCAGCAGGTGCAAACCCTCAACCATGACCTGGAAGTACAGGTGCAGTCACGCACGGACCAACTCCAGCAAGCCCTGGACTTTGAGTCGCTGCTAAAAAGCATTACCGATCGGGTGCGCGACAGCCTGGATGAACAGTACATTTTACCAACGGCGGTGGAGGCACTGGCTCACGGCTTGGCAGTCGCAGCTTGCGATGCGGGCCTTTATAACGCGGCGCAAACCACCTCGACGATTGCCTACGAATGCACCCGGTCGCTCACAGCCTTGCAAGGACTGACGTTTGCACTAGCAACTGCGCCCCATCCCGAAATTTATCCCTTCCTACTCCGTGGGCAGACCTGCCAGTTCTGCGATGTGTCTCCGAGTCCACTGCGCCCGGAGCAACAGTTACTCACTACCCTGGCAGTGCCGCTGGTGGATGACCAAAGGGTGTTAGGGGATCTGTGGTTGTTCAAACCAGCCGAGGCTGTGTTTACTGAACGAGAAATGCGGTTAGTGCAACAGGTGGCCAACCAATGTGCGATCGCCCTGCGTCAGTCGCGACTCTATCAAGCCGCCCAGTCGCAATTGCAAGAGCTGGAGCGGCTCAACCAACTGAAAGATGATTTTCTCAGCACGGTTTCCCACGAACTGCGCACGCCGATGGCCAACATTAAGATGGCGACTCAAATGCTGGAAATCAGCCTTCACCGCCTGGGACTCCTAGAGGATGACTCCCAGTCCATCCGCCGTTATTTCAACATCCTGCGCGACGAAGGGCAGCGTGAGCTGGCGTTAATCAACGATCTGTTGGATCTCACCCGCCTGGATGCTGAGGTCGAACCGCTCCCGCTCACAACGATTGACCTCCAGTTCTATTTACGGCACCTGACAGAAGCCTTTAGCGAACGCACCCAACAACAGCAGCAACAGCTAGTCATCCAGGTCCCCGACCACCTGCCCCCCTTGACCACCGCTTTGCCTGAGCTGGAGCGCCTGTTGACGGAGCTCCTGCACAATGCCTGCAAATATACGCCTGCTGGAGAGACGATCACGCTGTCGGCTCAGTCCACAGCAAAGGGGCTGGCACTGCGCGTCAGCAACACCGGGATTGAAATTTCACCCACAGAGCGTGAGCATATCTTTGACAAGTTTTACCGTATTCCCCACCATGACCCCTGGAAGCACGGGGGCACGGGGCTGGGCTTAGCCTTGGTGAAAAAACTGACTGCACGTCTGGGCGGTCAGATCGCCGTGGACAGTGGCGGCGGGCAGACGACCTTTAGGCTTGAGTTGAGGGTGCCACCGTTGGCGGCTGCGGCTGCCGCCACAGCCCCCTAACGGAATGACAGTGCAATGGTTCCGTGTTCACCGTCCTTGCTAGTCCGTCAAAGCCTTCTCTAGCTTTCTTTGCAGCACACCAAGCAACGTGAGGGTTGGACTCAGCAACGCTGCTCCAGCAGCAGAAGTGCCACGAGAGAATCGGTGTTTCAGCCGTTGTGCCAGTTTGAGCTCGTACTAAGGCGGACGAAACTTTGGACGGTAAGCAAGTCTGATGATGCGCGCGTTTTTTAACGGTCCCTTGTCGGGGTTAAACTATAAGCCAACCCGTCAGGCTGTGTTCTATGGAGGGATGCTAATGTTTTCTCTGGTCTATGTGA
>JBBSHC010000488.1:0-3830 GCA_038253425.1 Leptolyngbyales cyanobacterium
AGCGAACCCGCCGACCGGAGCAGACAGCCACCCGCGATCACGCTCCTCTGTAACCACGATGCAAGCGGTGCAGCAATATCTGGAGCAACAGGATCACGCTAGTCTGGTCAAACTCATCGTCGATCGCACTTTAAAGGATGCCGACTGGCGCGAACAATTATTGCTAAAAGTAGCAGCAGTACAGCCTCAAGGCGTTGATCGCAAGACCTTTCAACGTGCTTTGAAAAGTGCCATCACAATTCGCGGGTATGTGGAGTACCACGAAGTCAAAGGGTATGCCCGCAGTGTTGAAAAGGTGTTAGATGCGATCGCTCACTTACTCGACGACGGACACGCTGAAGCGGTGATTGAACTATGCGAGTATGCCATCCCCCTGCTTGAAGCAGCGATGCAGTCGATCGATGATTCCAATGGGTACGTTGGGGCACTGTTAGCGCAAGTACAGACTTTGCATCATCGTGCCTGCGAACAAGCTAAACCTGACCCAATCGCGCTGGCTCAACGTCTGCTTGAGTTTGAACTAACCAGTAGTTTTGAGGTGTTTTACGGGGCGGTTGATACCTATGCCGCCATTTTGGGCGAATCAGGGCTGCATTGCTATCGCAAATTAGCTGAAGCAGATTGGGCAGCCTTACCACCTCTCAGTCCCGGTCAGCGTACCAGTTTTGATAGCAAACGGTGGCGCTTGAGCCAGATTATGGAAACGTTAGCGCGGCAACGGGGCGATGTGGATGCGATCGTTGCGATTAAGCAGCATGATTTATCCAATTCCCGTACCTATTTACAAATTGCGGCACTGTACCAGGAAGCCGGACAAGCTAGACGCGCCCTGGAATGGGCAGAAGCTGGTTTGAAAGCGTTTCCCGATCGCCCTGACTCCCAGCTTCGAGCGTTTGTAGTGGCAGCCTATCACCAGCAGGGACGCTTTGAGGACGTACTGGCGATCGTGTGGAGCGAGTTTACCGAATTACCCAGTTTGAGCACGTTCCAGAAGCTCAAGGCAGAGGCAGAACGGAGTCAGCAGTGGGCAACCTGGCGCGATCGCGCGATCGCTCATATCCGCCAACAAATCAAGCACACGAAACAGCAAAAACAGGGAATGTTGGCATTCACCTATCGCGACCACTCCCTACTCGTTGAACTCCTTCTCTGGGAAGGCAACACTGAAGCGGCATGGCAAGAAGCCAAAACAGGTGGCTGCTCCAAGCAACTGTGGCTACAGTTAGCCGATCAGCGCCAGCATGACCATCCCGAAGACTCACTCTCCCTTTACATGAACGAGATTGAACCCCTGATTCAACAAACTGACAACAAAGCCTATGCCAAAGCAGTGGACTTTTTGACCAAGGCGCGATCGCTCATGTTACGACTGGAACTGCGATCGCAGTTTGAGCAATACCGCGAATATCTGCGATCGACCTACAAAGCGAAACGTAACTTTATCAAGCTCTTAAACGAAGCCGCGTTGTGACTGCTTGACGTAAATTCTTGACGGCAACCGACTGCCTATGAACAACAATAGTGAGGTCTCCACAATCTCCTAGAGTCCTCATGACTGAATTTTTGGATGCTCGACAGTACGCACCTGCCACCCTCCGCAACCGCGAACCCATCCTGGATGTACTGCAACAAGTATTGCCAGCCACAGGTACCGTGCTAGAGATTTCTAGCGGCACGGGTGAACATGCCGTCTTTTTTGCGCCTCGTCTTACGCCCCGTCTGTGGCTTCCGTCTGACCCAAACCCGATCGCACGTGCCAGCATTGCCGCATGGCGAGAGTATTGCCCGACAGAGAATCTGCTGCCGCCGATCGACCTGGATGCCAGTACTCCCCACTGGAGCATTGAGCAAGCCGCATTGCCGGAAACATTGCAGCCTTTGGATTTCAAGCGTGACCCCATCCGGGCGATCGTCAATATCAACATGATTCACATTGCGCCCTGGTCTGCCTGCCTGGGATTAATGGCAGGTGCAGGACGCCTTCTCCCACCGGATGGCATTTTGTATCTTTATGGACCATTTCAGCAAAATGGCAGGCATACAGCACCCAGCAATGCCGCCTTTGATGAAAGCCTACAAGCGCAAAATCCAGCCTGGGGCGTACGTGATCTGGAGACAGTCGTAGACGTAGCGCACATTCACCAACTCACCCTGCTTGCTACGCACCCCATGCCAGCGAACAATTTATCGGTCATCTTTCGGGCTGAGAGTGCAGCAAACTGAACCATTCAGCCCTTGCCATTCCGTTAACCGGGAATGAGGTGATCAGGAATGAGTTAACCAGAAATGAACTTGAGTGACACACCGTTCATGCAGTAGCGTTGCCCCGTCGGTTTAGGACCATCGTTGAAGACGTGCCCCAGGTGCCCGCCGCAGCGATGGCAATGTACTTCTGTGCGGGTCATAAAGAGCGCTCGATCGGTCGTGGTTGCGATCGCGCCTTCAATAGGATCAAAAAAGCTGGGCCAACCCGTGCCGCTGTCAAACTTGGTATTGGACACAAACAGCGGTAGCTCACAGGCAGCACAAACATAGGTGCCGTTGCCATACTGCTTGTCTAATGGACTGGTACCAGCGCGTTCGGTGCCATGTTTACGCAAAACTTGAAACTGCTCTGGCGTCAACTCTTCGCGCCACTCAGCCTCAGTCTTCTTGATCTCAAATTCGCTGCTATTTGTACTATTTGTAGCGGTCATATGCGGTCTCCCAGATAAGTAGCTTGGTAGCAAGGCGGCACCCACAATGGCAGTACCAGCCTCTAATAGTATCCGTCTCTTCATAATCGCTTATGCAGTTGCTGACTGACCAACCTCTTGATCTTAATTATGACGTTTTATAACGCTTCTTGCCTCAAGCCCAGACCACTGGGCGGTGGTGAGGCGGTAAAACACATGCGGTAAGTCAGCGTGCACAAAGTCACGTTCGTATTGAAAGCCCACCTTTTCCATCACCCGTTGTGATGCCCGATTGGTCGGTAAGGTAAAGCAAACAATGCTTGGTATGCCCAATGGCTGAAAACCAACCCGCAAACTTGCCTGAGCGATTTCTGGTGCCAGTCCTTGCCCCCAAAACTCCGACATCAAGGCATAGGCTAATTCCACGTCCGCGTTACCGTCCCATTGATAGTGCCGTAGCCCAGCGCGCCCCACAAACTGACCAGTGGCGCGATCGCGGAAGACCCAAAGCCCAAACCCGTATCGGTCCCAATGTTCCAGGTTCTTTTGAAGAAACACCCGTGTCCAGTCATGAGATCGCACACCCGCCAGCGTCGCCATCACCGTTGGATCACTGTGCATCTGGCAAAGGTCATCGAAATGCTCAGCACAGAGGCGATCGCCAATCAATCGCTCCGTTGCGATCGTGTCTAGCACTCCACCCGCTCCAGCGGTAGTTGCGTTTTCCATCCCCTCACTCTAGCTCCGGCGGAAATTTGCCTTCCCGTACCTCAGCGCCGTAGGTCTGCACTGCCTGAGTAATAGCCTCTCGCAAATTAACGTAAGACTTCGCAAACGGTGGTTGCCGCACCGAAAGACCGAGTAAATCAGCGGTGACGAGCACCTGTCCATCACAATGGGGACCAGCACCAATGCCGATCGTCGGAATGGTAAGTTTCTGCGTAATTTGGTGAGCGAGGCGACTGGGAATATGCTCCAGCACGATCGCAAACGCACCTGCCTGCTCCAGCGCGATCGCCTCTGCCAAAACATGCTCTGCCGCTTCGGGTGATCGTCCCTGCTGTCTATAACCCAGATGATGCACCGACTGGGGTGTGAGACCGACATGCCCCATCACCGGAATACCTACCTGCACTAGTTGCGCTACAGTCGCTG
>JBBSHC010000489.1:0-3828 GCA_038253425.1 Leptolyngbyales cyanobacterium
TATAGCGGTTTTCATAATTATGAGGAGCAGTAACAGCAATGAGCGAACCAGTTTCGGCTCGCGGTTTCAGACACCTCAGCAAAAGCACTTTCGATTGCTTCACTTAAGGCTTGATCGGTTTGCGCTCCCAAAGTCTTGAGCGTGTTTTTGACTTTTGACCAGAAGTTTTCAATCGGTGAAAAGTCAGGCGAGTATGGCGGTAAATAGACGAGTCGTGCGCCAACGCCCTCAATCAAAGGTCGCAGCACCGCCTCTTGATGGATCGAACAGTTATCCATCACCACACAGGCTCCTGCCCATAAATTTGGCACGAGTCGGGTCGTCACAAACGCCTCAAAGGTCAGCCCATCGCAAGCCCCAAGCACAGAGGCAGAAGCAACAACGCCTGTGAGGCTCAAGCCCGCTACGAGCGAAACGTTCTTGCCCCGTTTGGGTTGCCCCCCATGGGCACGGTCGCCCTTAAGTGCCCAAGCAAACAGTCGCATCAAGCCAAGCTTCACGCCAGCTTCATCAATGAAGACCAAAGCCTGCACCCGGACAGCTCTGATGGCATCCCAGTCGTTGGCACGTCATGGTTGCACCCGCTCACTTGCCTTCTCGCTGGGATGAAGGGCTTTTTTTTTGCGCGTTAGATGCAAACGCTGCATCACTCGGCACAGCGTCGGCTGACTCACAGGGACCTCAAGTTGCTGGTTCAACGCCTCACACAGTTCGCCTAAGGTGAAATCGTTCTTGGCTTCGACGAGCGCTTGAACAACCTGCACTTGCGCTCCATTGAGGCTTTTGGGACGACCCGGTCTGGGTTTGGGGGTCAGATCACCCGTCTCTCGATCTTGCTTCAACAACTTGGTGACAAAACTCGGAGCCACCCGAAAGCGCTTAGCTAAATGGCGTTGCGAAAGCGGCTCATTTTCATAGGTTTCAATGATTTTTCGGCGGAAATCAAGGGAGTAAGCTTTCATCAACTTGTCAAGTATTTTTCTTACTAACTCACAGTAAAAGCGGTATTTTTCATAACCAGAACCAGATCATGCTTAATCTCTTATCCAATGCTTTGTTTCCATACCAGCCGCTTGTTAGCAAGCAGCAGTTTAGTAATCTTCGCTCAATTTTGAGGCGACGGATACTGCCTGATTTACTCAAGGATGCTGATTTGCAGGCTCTCCCAGCTCAAAAACTAGACTATATTTTTGAGCAAATTCCACTGGCTGGTTTTGTTGCGATAACAGAGCCAATTTTGAAAAAGCAGCTGCTGCAAGTTGCGAACCCTGGCATTCAGAAAGTTGAGAAAAGTCAGTGGAAACGCTTTTGTACTTGGCTGGAAGCGCAAGAGTGGTATGACCCTGAGACCGCTCCCATTGATCCTAGCTTAGAGACGTCCAAACCAGCCTACACGCATCTTCCCAAAGGCCTTAAGGCAGCAGTCATCCGCTTGAAAAAACGCCAAAAGACGCCCGCAGAAACGTTCCGTTTACTTGAACAAGCTTGGTCACCCCACCTGAGGGGGCAAATTCAAAATTTTGACCACTTCTGCACAACCATCACACAATGGCGGCGGCGATCGATGCCCCCCGCAACGCTAAAGACCTACCATAAAAGTATCCAACGGTTGCTAGGGTATAGGAAAAAAGTCCAAGGTCTTGCGCCTGAAGCCTTAAGTCTCACTGATCTCCTGGACGTATCGGTTCTCCAAGCTTATGAGGCCTGGAGTCGGGAGCGGGGAATCTCTTCAAACACAATCAAGCTTGATCTGGATGTGACTGTTCCGATTGCTCAATGGAGTTTCCACCAGGCTTTTCCCAAGGAGAGCTATAGAAACCCCGAACCCGTAAAAAGCGTTCGCGCCTATCGCAAAACGATTATTGATCGTGGTGATAGACCACGTGTTTCAGATGAAGCGTGTGCCGAACGCGCACTGTCCATGTCGCAATGTTGGGAAATCCTCTGCTACTTAAGTTGGCGCTGCAAAGATTTAGAAAGGCAGCACGGTGTGACCACTGAAGTGATTGACGCGTGGATGGATTATTTGATACTTGCCTTCCTGGTTACAACGGGAGGGCGACAGCGCGAGGCGCGAGAGATGGCGATTAAACAATTGTCGGTTGAGGAAAACAATGTTTTTATGGTGACGCTCCCACCCGAGGGTCACAAAACAGGCAATAAAACCGGTAAAGGTAGAGCGTATCCACTTTTTGTGGGACCGATGAGAGCCGAGATCAGCGCTGATCTACAGCACTATCTGAACCAGATCCGACCACAAAACTTAGGCCATGATTTTCTTTTCTTTAGCCGTCGGAATTGCTCTGGAAAAGTTAAACAGTCGCGTCGCGGTGATCCCATCGTTAACGAGTGTTATCTCTCCCACCTGGTGCCCAGACTAATCGCCTGCGTCACCACCCATTTATACGGAATTGAGAATACTAAGTGGACTGCGCCGCACGACTTCCGCCGCATCATGGCGACGTGGGTCTGTACGTACGGTAAACCAGAGCATTTAGCGATTTATGCAGAGCTTTTAGGACATTCAATGGAGATGCTGGTACAGATCTACAACAAAATGTATCCTGGTGCCTTAGCACGCCAATCCTTGTTAGCCTACGATGAAATTGTCGCTAGGGAGAAACAAGTCCAAGCCTTAAACACACCCGGTGGCTCCCAGCAGCCCACATCGATTGCTCATATGAGCTCGACGACGCTTGTAGACGTGCTCAAGAAGTTAGTCCACAAACTGTGGTATTCCTTGACCCAGCGTAAACGAAGCGAGCTCCTTGAAGCGTTGACGCCAGCCGAACGAGAGTTGATCGAGTCCTAGGCAATGCTGACACCTGGCGCACTGGGGTACTTTGAGCGGTTAGCCCAGCCTGGAGTGATTGTTCCAAACAGCTAGGCTGGGTGAGGGTGCCCTGGGTAGAAGCGTTGATTGCGCCTGGAGTACCCATAGCAAAACTGGCCTTCGGTGCGGCAGCGGATACGCTCGGCACAATCGGGTTGTTGCTTCCACTGTTGGAGTGTCGTGATGGGGATACCCGTGAGCCTGGACAGTGCCGATTGGGACAACCCACCGGTCCCAACTGCTGGTTGATGCTCCACTAAGTCGCGATCATGCGGCTGTTCGAGGTGATGGTGTCGTAGGGGTTCGGACAGTGCCTCGCTGTCTGCCGCTGTAGTCAGCACTGCCTTGAGCGGCGGGTGTGCGTCTGACTCCAGGCGGAGCGGGGAGTAACACTGTAGGGGTGGATTGTACACCCACCCGAAGCCTTCTGGATCCCGTTGGACCGCCCATTGCAGCTGCTTCAGCTCCCGTAGATACTTTTTGAGCGTGGTGGGATTGGTCTGCAAGCGCTCTACCAATTGCCTGGTGACCAGTCCTCTGGTCCAGTCTTCTGGGGTAAGCGTGACCAACGGTTGGCTGGTCAGCGGCGACGGTGCGTTGGTTGCGGCTACAGGCTGCGCTTTGCTGCTGACTTCGCTCAGGCAGGGTGGTGCGGTCGCGCTCGTCTGTGGCGTGACTGGAACGGACTCTGGACGTTGCGGGTGAGCGTTAGTTGGAGGCGTCTGGCTTGGGTGCGATCGCGCGGGAAGAGGCCCTTGCTCCAAGATAGCCAAGCGCTGCTCCAGGCTGAGAGCAAGGGTTTCTAAGGTCTCAATTCGTTGCACCAGATGACCGTTGTCTGTTGCAGTGGTCTTTGATGGTCTAGGGACTTGAGTCGCGTGAGCTTTTTCACACGCACGCCATGGGTCTCGAATCATGTGAGGCACACTGTCTTGCCTTTCAACGGTTTCAGTCGCCATCTTTCTGATTCCTTTCAACGGATCAAACTTGAGGCA
>JBBSHC010000490.1:0-3824 GCA_038253425.1 Leptolyngbyales cyanobacterium
AGGCTAATAATGTAGCGATAATGGTTTCATTGTGTGGCCACCAGAATTTCATATCCTGCCAATATTCCTGTACGGGTTTGGCAACTTGTTGGGCAGGTGGGAAGAAGGTAAAAGGTAAAAGGCAAAAGGCAAAAGGCAAAAAATACAAAGATAAAAGATAAAAGGCTAAGAGTGGTCAGAAGTCAGAATGAACTCAAAACTCTTAACTCGCTCCCTCTGCTTCCCTTGCTCCCTCTGCTCCTCCTGCTTCCCCTACCAACGGCTTGCTGTAAGCGATCGACGTATGGAGCTTGCTGAAGCCGACTGATTCGTATAACCGCACCGCACCGGATGGATTTTCGGAGTCTACGCCTAAAAGTGCTGTCTCAACGCCGATCGCCTTTAGCTGTTCTAGCCCTGAAAGCAGCATGGCACGACCTAAGCCCAAGCGACGAAAGCCTCTGCGGCTGCCCAAGGCATGAATCCAACCCTCATTGCGTCCGCTGCGTTGATTATCTTTTTGGTGAATGTAACCAGTGCAAAAGGCGGCAAAGGTGCCATCGGCGGCAATGGCAATTCGATCAAGCTCAGGGTTGTAGTCCTGCTTCGTTCGGTAGTGCTTGAACTGCTCGATCGTCAAAGGATGGTGGTTCCAGTGGTCGATAAAGGACTCGTTGAACATGGCAACCCAGGCTTCGGCATCGCGATCGCTGTCCACATGGCGCACGCTGAACCCTACCGGAAACTGAGCCTTTGGGATTGGCTCTGCTAACGAACGTGTCATGCGATAAAACGCGCGATCGCTGGTAAAACCATGCTGTTCTAGCAGCGAGACGCGATACTTGTGGTCGGCACGGGCGCTTGCCCGCAGGTTGACGCAGACACCACGCTCGTGAGCCACTTCACGCATCCGTTGCTCCACCCAGGCAAAAATCTGGGCTTCTAACGCTGTTCCCCGTGCCTCCGGGTGGATATTAAACCGCAAGAAACCACTATGATCATCGCCAGGTGGCATAACCCGGACGGCTCCAATGCCGAGTAGTCGGTTGCTTGTGTCCTGCCATAAACGAAGATCACGAGCGAGATCCCAATCCGGATCGGCATGTTCCTGACGCAATTCGTCAACCGAGATACTGTTGCCCAAGCGATCGACGGCTTCACAGGCGTTGAATAAAGCGACGATCGCGGGTAAATCGGCTTCGCCAGCGTAAGAACGCATGATGATGTTTGTAGAAAGTAAGGTAGACACGGTGGGGGACTCCGGTAATTTCTGCCGCGCGAGGCTGAGAACATTTGTCAGCAGGGTCTATAAAGAAGGGGTCGATCGCGTTACAACCATTCGCGTCAACATGACTACACGTTGAATCAATTCAATTTCGTAGCAAGAGTAAAAACATGCCTGTAATTCTGGCTGAAAACTTGAGCAAGATGTATCCAGTTGCCGTGAAAGAGCCGGGGCTAAAAGGCACAGTACGACACTTTTTCAAACGGACGTATCGCCAAATTAAAGCCGTGCAAACCATCTCGTTTGCCATTGAGCCAGGAGAAGTCGTAGGTTTTTTAGGCGCGAATGGAGCGGGCAAAACGACTACGCTAAAGATGCTTACTGGCTTGATCCATCCGTCTGCGGGGCAGATCAAGGTTGCGGGGCACATCCCGTTTCAGCGCAAGTTTGCCTTCTTGCAGAACATTACGCTAGTGATGGGGCAAAAGCAGCAGTTGATTTGGGATTTGCCTGCACTGGATTCTCTGCGGATTAATGCGGCGGTCTATGGCATCCGCGATCGCGACTTTAAGACCCGCGTGGGCGAACTCACCGAAATGCTTTCGTTAGAAGGAAAACTGACGCAAGCTGTGCGTAAACTCTCTCTGGGTGAGCGCATGAAAGCCGAACTGCTGGCAGCGTTGATCCATCAACCGCACGTTCTTTTTCTGGATGAACCAACCCTGGGATTGGATGTAAATGCTCAGGTCAGCGTGCGCGAATTTTTGCGGGAGTATAATCAGCGCTACCAGGCAACCGTTTTGCTGACCAGTCATTACATGGCGGATATTACAGCCCTTTGTCAGCGGGTATTGGTGATTCACGAAGGTCAGTTAATTTACGACGGCAGCTTGAATGGTCTGGTCGATCGCTTTGCGCCGTGCCGCGAAGTCAATGTGGAACTGGCGCATCTCTATCCCTCTGAAAAGCTTGCTCTTTATGGCGATCTAGAATCTGTAGATGGCGCGATCGCCAAATTTTTGGTGCCGCAAGAACGCCTCACGCGCACCGTTGCCAAGCTGTTGTCTGAACTAGAAGTCGTAGATCTGTCCGTCACCGAACCACCGATCGAAGAAGTCATTGGACGAGTACTGCGATCGGGAGTGGCATAAATTAGCCACCAGTTATCAGCCCAGACAGCAGGACGATAAGCTAAAAGGGACGCAAATCACTTCAAAGCTAGTGGCTGAACGCTGCTAGTTGAACGCTAACTATGAATCGCATCATCAGAATCGCTCGCACAATGACTTCCGTTTACTACGCCTACATGGTGGAGTATCGCGCTGAATTGCTGTTGTGGGTCTTATCGGGATCGCTACCGATTATTCTGATGGGCATTTGGATGCAGGCTGCTCAAAACGGTAAATTTGGCTTAACGCCTGTCGATTTTGCCCGTTATTTTCTAGCAGCATTTATCGTTCGCCAGTTTACTGTCGTTTGGGTCATTTGGGAATTTGAGCGCGAGATTGTTGAGGGTAAGCTGTCGTTTCGCCTGTTGCAGCCCCTCGATCCGGTGTGGCACCATTTCTTTTCCCATTTCGCAGAGCGCTTTGCCCGTCTGCCTTTCGCGTTGGCGCTGATCGTGCTCTTCTTCTGGCTTTACCCGCAGTCGTTTTGGTTGCCCAGCTTGAGCGGCTTTCTTTTGTTTCTGTTCACCGCTATCTTTGCCTTTGTGCTGCGTTTTTTGATGCAATACACGCTGTCGATGGTCGCCTTTTGGACAGAACGGGCGAGTGCGTTAGAGCAGTTTTGGTTTTTGTTCTATCTCTTTTTGTCGGGGATGGTAGCGCCGTTGGAGGTGTATCCACCCCAGATGCGCGCGATCGTACTCTGGACACCGTTTCCATACCTCATCCACTTTCCCGCCAGTTTGCTCGTTGGTTTGCCTGTCAATCTCGGTCAGGGCTTGCTGGTGATGCTGGGTTGGAGTGCTATCTTTTTTGCCATTTACCGCTGGCTGTGGCACAAGGGACTGAAACAGTATTCGGGGATGGGAGCGTGAGGGAAGTTGTTAGTTGTTAGTTGTTGGTTGATTGGATCGATTTTACCGCTTGGTCTTTGGCGGCTTCAATGCCTGTGTGGTCTTCTAGGTAATCCAGCAGTTTGAGAAAATCTGTTCTGGGAAGCGATCGCCCACCAACTTCACGAAAGGCTAACTGGGGTTTGTCATTTTCGACAATGTGATACCCCCAGTACAAAAGCTGCTTGCTGAAGCGAATGGCGACGGTTTCAGGGTCAATGTAGTGGCATTTGGGATCATCTGCCATCAAGGTTTGAAACTCAGTTTTTAGAATAGCGTTCAGCACTTCGTTTCGTCTGACTTCATCGCTGTGGTAATTGTTGACCAGCACAAAAAGCTCGGCACTGGTGTTGACGCGTCGGACGGCTGCAAAGGTTCGCCGGATCACGTCTGCATTTTTATTGATGCCCAACGGATTGAGCGTTGTTGGAATCAGACAATAGCTAAATTTTTCGATGAATGCTTCAGGGTTGGCGTCATATTCCGGGCTGCAATCACAGATAACAACGCGAGTATCGGGATATTCTTCTTCGCGCCACTGGGTGTGGTTGAGCACGGTAA
>JBBSHC010000491.1:0-3820 GCA_038253425.1 Leptolyngbyales cyanobacterium
GAGGTGGAAAGTGTTTTAGCTACTTCGGGACTGTCATCATTAGCAACTACAGGATTCCAGACTATTGATCGTCAGGCACTGGTCGAATTGGTCAGCGATCGCACCGATTTTTCTAAGCAGGATGTGGATCAGGTTGTAGATCAGCTTGAAAGCGTGTGGCAAGCGGTGGTTAGCCCGACAAGCGCGATCACTGATTTTGAGACCTTCTTACAGTCTGCCAACCCCGACACCCTCACACCAGAAACTATCAACGCTCGTCTCCAGCAACTGCGGGCGATGGTTAAGCCCCCGGAATCAACCAGTGAACCTGCTCCAAATTTGTCTAGCGTCTATGCAGCAAGCATGTCGTCATTGGAGCCAGCGCAACTCTTCAAGCGACTGGTGCGAACGGTGCGCGATCGCGTGGACTTAAACGACATTGATGTAAGCAGCATTTTGCAGCAGCTACAGGCATTTACAGGCTCTTCTGAGGGCAGAGAAGACGCTCAGACTACCGTTGATCCCTTCCAAAACACCATCAGAGCTGATGTAGAAGATTATCTGCTCAACGCGTATCTCTGGGCGCTTACCCGCAAAACAGTCAAGGCGGAATTCAAAGACATACTTTATGACCCAGACGCTAACCCAACGGCTGTAAGGGAACAACTTTTGCCGCTCGATCGAGATTTTTTCGTGGCACTGTTACAGCAACGGGATGATTTGCCATCAGCGAAAGTAGACAAAATTGTCGATCGCCTTGAAGAAACTCGTCAAGCCGTGCTGGAAAGTCTGGATGCAGCCATTGCCGCAGCGCCGTCTCAGTCATTTACTGCTCAAGTGGAAGACTACCTTCGGTCTGCTGTCAAAACAGACCTGAAGCCAGCGACTCTCCAACGTAAGGTTGCCACCATTTTGCAAAAAGTGGATGCGAATGTGCAGCACTGGGGCGATCGATTGCATTATCTCAGCCCCGATCGCATTACGGCACTGCTAAAGGAGCGTCACGATTTGAGCCAAAAGGAACTGGAGCGCGTCACAACTCATTTAGAAACGGTGCGCGATCGCCTCCTGGAAGACGCGCAAAAACGCCAGGCCAAAATTGAAGCAGATGCCGCAGCGCTATGGGAAAAACTGGGTGAGTATGTGAGCGATCGCAGCCAAAAATTGACTGCCCGTAGCATTCATCGCCAGCTCAAAACGCTTTTGAAAGCAACCAAAACCGAGCTTGCCAGTTTACAAACTCATCTGCCGCCTTTTGATGGAGCGACTGTTGAGCATTGGTTGCTGGAGCGGCAAGACTTGAGCGAAACACAGGTAAAGCGAACCCTGCATCAGTTAGAAAAAGCCTGGAATAGTTTGCTTCAGGTGCCTCGCACTGTTGACGCTGCCAAAACGGGTTATCAGCAGGCGCTCACCGTTTTAACAGACTACCTCCAGCATTTGGATGGTGCTACTATCACTGCTGCCGACCTGCCTCAAGATCTGCTTCACTATTTGAAGCAGCATCACATTAACACTGACCTTCTCGGTCACCTGAGCCAACACGATTGGACGCCGATCGCTGATCTGGTGCAACAACGACAAGACCTCACCGAAGACCAACGACATAACCTACTGCGACAGGTGCAACGTGCTATCTATACGCTCGGCAAGCTGCCGCGCCGTCTGTCACTTCGCACTAAGCGGCAGACCCAAAACTGGCAAGACACATTAACTGATTACTTGCGCCATGCTGAACCAGACGATCTGGGTGTCGATCGCATTCCACAAGCTGTACAGCGATTGTTTGCTGATGCTCAAGCCGCATGGGGAACCTCCCACCAAGAGGCAGGAACGTTGGGAAGTCAAAAGCCTCTGTTTGACCGTACCAGTTTAATAACCCTTTTGAAAGACCGGGGAGATATCACTGAGGCGGATGCTACGCGTGTAATTGAACAGGTAGAAGCGACGTTTAAGCAGACGAGCGAGCAGGCACAAACACTGCAAAAACAAGTAGAAGACACGATAGCCACTACGTTTGACAAACTGCGACACTCCATTGCATCTCTGCCCCTGCCGGAACTCGACTACGATCGCATCAAGCAAGATCTCCAGCAGGTATTTGTCGATCCTCGTGCGGGGTTAGAAAGCCTCGGTAGCTCGGTTGGAGACACCCTACGGACACAGCTAAGTACGTTTAACCGCGATACTCTGGCAGCACTCATTCACAAGCGGGATGATCTGTCAGAAACGCTGGCACAGCAGCTTACCGATCGCATCGATACAGTACGAATAGGCGCGATTCAACAGATTGAGGCGGTGCAGCAGGACGCCCAGCGTCGCCTGGAAGACCTGAAGCAGCAAGCTCAGCGGCAAGCTGAAGACACCCGCAAAGCCATTGCGATCGCTGCATGGTGGCTTTTCGCAACTGCCTTATCATCTGCGCTCACTGCTGCCCTTGCAGGCGCGATCGCGGTTGGTGGCATTGTATGGCTACACCAGATGTTAGGTATCAGTGTATAAGGCTAAACGTGTAAAGCCACAACGTGAGGTAAGTTGCTAGCAAAGCAGTCTTAGATTTTTCGCCCTAAATTGCCTGATCACTAACTCAGCTCAAGAAGATTCAATATCTGCTCGATGAGGATGTTTGAGTCCGGCGACCCGAGTTATAACCGCTGTAGTTAGGGTAAATTGAGCGAGTAATCCCGGAGCTATAACCTGGTGCAGAGTAGATCGTCGTTGTCACACCGCCTTGTGTCGTTGTAACTACAGACCTGACACCTGTACTGTAAGACGACTCAGACGGGTAAACGACTCTGCTGGATGGAGTTGAACCTGTATTCCGAGACTTTGTGCGACAGAGCGATGATGTTAGATCAATCACTTGCCCTGACGAAGTTTTCATGTAACAAGCGCTATCAGATTCAATGGGTAAGGCTAAAACTTGAAAGGCTGTGAGCGCGATTGCTCCTACACTCAAGGCAGGGATTGTCCAGGGGCGGCAAGGCATCGGCAAAGATCTCTAGAGTTCGATCTAACGATGCACTAACAACACTTGTTTTTTCGCCGTCGCCGCAAAATCTTTGCAGAGTCTTGATACAAATAAAGCCCTACTTGAATTTGTATAGGCTTAAATTTATGTTCAATAACATCTTGCGTTTGTAAACTGCCCATCTACTCTGTTTGCAGATGATGAAACGCACGTTTTTGCAGCGAAGTTTGCATACATAAGCCCGATTAGCAAAAAGCCAACCGCTCACCCAAAGCTGTACTGTACTCAACTTAAAACCGCTATAGCTGAATCATCACAGCATCTTTTCCAGGAACTGTTTGGCACGATCGCAGCGGGGCGCGCTAAAGAACTCAGCGGGTGGCGTATCTTCTGCCAGGACGCCTTCGTTGAGAAACCAGACCCGGTTCGCCACCTCACGCGCAAAGCCCATTTCATGCGTGACGATCGCCATTGTCATACCTGATTCAGCCAGGTGCTTCATTACTTCCAGCACTTCTTGCACCATTTCAGGGTCAAGGGCTGACGTTGGCTCATCAAACAGGATAACCTCTGGTTTCATTGCCAGGGCACGCGCGATCGCCACCCGTTGCTTTTGTCCACCTGACAGTTTTGATGGGTAAACATCGGCTTTTTCTGCTAAGCCAACTTTTCCTAACAAATCCCGTGCAGTGGCTTCTACCTCCATTTTTGAGACCTTTTCAACTTTCAGTGGTGCGTAGGTAAGGTTTTTGAGCACCGTCATGTGAGGGAACAGGTGAAAGTGCTGAAACACCATACCGACATCTCGCCGGACGTTAGAGATATTAACCTTTGGTGCGGTAATTTCCTGCTCATTAAAGTAGACCCTAC
>JBBSHC010000492.1:0-3811 GCA_038253425.1 Leptolyngbyales cyanobacterium
AAAGCTTTTCTGGGCAGTGACCGTATACAGCGCATAGGCAACACCCGACGCTACGCCTGTAATAATGCCAATCAAGCTACTACTGCCAACGGTAGGACTGATATGGGGTACGGTGAGTGCGCTACCCAGCAATATCAAACCCATGACACTCCAACGAAACAGCGTCAGGCGATCGCCAAACAAGCGCCAGGAAAATAACGCCGTAAACACGGGATAGGTAAAGAACAGCGTCAAGGCAATCCCTGTAGGAATTAGCCCTAAAGAAACATAGAGCAGTGCTAGATAGAGAAACATGAGCGTTCCACCACCGATCGCTTGTAGCAGAAGACGGCGTTGCTCTAACGCACGTAACGCCCCAATGTCTTTCCAGGTTGGTGCATAAAGTTTGGGCGCTAGTAAAGCCATCAGTGGCACCACTAGCAGCATTCGCATGAACAGAAGCAAAAACGAGTTGGGCAGAGTGGGCGCGACAAAACCGCCTGTCCGAAATACTCCTAGAAGCGTGTGTTCTGTAAACAGCACTCTGACGATGACGTTTTGAAAACAGAAAAAGACTGCTGATAGTAGAACGATGAGAAAACCAAGCACTGAGGAAAGCGGGATTAGGTACAGCCTGATCCTAATAGAGTGTGCTTGTAGGGCGTGGGGGATTAGCACTTAGAACTCAAAATGCCAAACTTGGGCGTAGAGTGTTGTGTGTAAGAACCGCTATAAGTAGCGATCGAAAGGTAGAGGTGATTCGCTTCAAGGCTCATTAAGCTTGTTCAGGATTGTTAAAGTAACGATGATGAATGAACTCACACGTCGCAAGTTTATTGCCACCGCCACAGTAGCAGCCGGGTTTGCTCTGGCAGTACAGCCGATTTCAGCCAAAGTGATTACAACGGATGCGAAAGGGCTAGTCGCTGGCATGGTCAAAATTCCCGTTAAAGACGGCGAAATCCCTGCTTATAGCGCGCGTCCTGCGACTGGTGGCAACTTCCCAATCGTTCTAGTGATTCAGGAAATTTTTGGCGTCCATGAGCACATTCAAGATGTGTGTCGTCGTTTTGCCAAGTTGGGATACACCGCGATCGCGCCCCAATTGTTTGTGCGTCAGGGTGACGTATCACAACTCAGCAGCATTGACGAGATTCGCCCGATTGTTGCCAAAGTGCCCGATGCCCAAGTGCTATCTGATCTAGATGCAACCGTTAAGTGGGCAGTCAAAATGGCTCAAGGAAACGCTGCCAAACTGGGCATTACAGGGTTTTGCTGGGGTGGTCACATTGTTTGGCTCTACGCTGCCCACAATCCCAACGTTAAAGCAGGCGTAGCCTGGTACGGGCGGCTAGCTGGTGAAGCGACAGCGCTCACTCCCAAGCAACCCCTTGATATCGCGTCCACGTTGAAGGTTCCCGTGCTTGGACTCTACGGCGGCAAAGATACAGGCATTTCATTGGAGAGTGTGGAGAAAATGCGCGATCGACTGAAAGCAAGCAGCAGCAAATCTCAGCTTGTAGTTTACCCCGATGCGCCTCACGCTTTTTTTGCCGACTACCGCCCCTCTTACCGCGAAGCAGACGCCAAAGATGGCTGGAAACGCCTTCAAACCTGGTTTAGGCAGCATAGCGTCTAGGCACGTTGCCCTTAAAGGAACTCAATACGTTCATCAATAAAAGCGCAGCACCAGACACTCAAGCACCAGAACTGCCCAAGCCAGCCACTCGATCGGCAACCTGCATGGCTACCACTCAATTGTGCGGAGTACTGTGTGTGAGGATTACTTTAACGGTCACTGTTCTTTTGCTTGAAAAAGGTTAAAGCAAAACCTTCAATAGAGGTTCTAGCGGCGTTTACTTAAAGCAGTTCCGTTCACAGGGTGACGACACATTGTTTTGCTGGTAAGTTATTCTTGCTAGGGAGTCAAGAAAGTATAACAATGCCTCAGATCCTATTAGTAGATGACGAAGCACCGCTGCGCGAGAGTCTTACCTATACGTTACGGAAAGAAGGGTTTGAAGTTGTAACGGCCGATAGCGGCTCAAGTGCCATTAAGCAGTTTCATCGGCAGGTGCCGGATGTGATCTTGCTGGATCTCATGTTGCCAGAAGTCGATGGCATGGAAGTGTGTTGGCGCATTCGAGCTTTTTCTAATGTCCCGATCGTGATGCTCACTGCCAAAGATCAGGATATGGATAAGGTGCGTGGTCTGGAAGCGGGTGCCGATGATTACATCACTAAGCCTTTTAATACACGCGAGTTGGTGGCACGCATTCGCACCGTTTTGCGGCGTCACAGCAACAGCACGTCGAATCTATGAAATTGAGATTGCCAATGCACTTGAAATGGCGTTCGATTCACGCCAAGTTGCTGGCAACCTATATTCTTCTCGTTGGATTGGGTACGTCTTTGATGGCGGGCTATATCCTTTGGTCGTTCTATGCCTATTTTATGCAGACGCGGCAAGCTGACTTGGATAACTGGACAGCCGCCTTGAGTGAAAGTGCTGCCGATGCGTTGGAAGAACAAAATCTGGAACGTATTCGGGTGTTGACCAAGCGCTATGGTGCCCCAGATAACGTGACACTCCGCGTGTTCGATCGCCAGGGACAGTTGCTTGCTACGTCCTCCCCAGAAACGGATCAACAGGTGACGAATTGGCGCGCCGTGCCGGGTGTGAGGGATGCCTTGCAAAACCACGTCAGCCATGGCATTGCAAAAGGGATTTTGACAGCGGACGATCGCTTATTTATTGCCCGACCGATTACTCGTAATAACGAGGTTTTAGGCGTTTTGCGGATGTCGCTGACCCTAAAACAGTTTCAATATCAATTTGCGCGTGTGGTTTGGACAGTGCTGGGCACCCTGTTGCTAACGATCATCGTGTGTGCCCTGATTAGCGATCGACTGGCACGTAGCCTTTCGGCACCCATTGAAACCATGCGAAACTTTGCGATTCGTTTAGGTGGTGGGCAATTTGGCGATCGGCTCACCATTGAACAAACCGATGAACTGGGTCAACTGGCGATCGAACTCAACCGCATGAGTGAACGTTTAGCCTCACTGGATCAGGAACGGCGTGCCTTTCTGGCAAACGTTTCTCACGAATTGCGAACGCCTATTAGCAACGTCCAGGTGACAGTAGAAGCCCTTAAAAATGGTGCAGCAGACGAACCAGAACTGCGCGATCGCTTCTTCGACACCATTGAAAGTGAGACAAAGCGTTTGTCGCGCCTCATTCATGATCTGTTGGATCTGGGTCGCCTGGAAGCGGGAGTGAGCTACTTAGAGCAGCAAACCCTCTCACTACGAGGCTTGATCGAGCGGGCAGTGAAAGCAATGGAGCCACGAATGCAAACCCAGGCAGTGGCTATCAAGCTGGATGTGATGGATTTGCAGCTACAAGGTGACTCCGAACGGCTCTTGCAGGCACTCCTCAACATCCTGGACAACGCCATCAAACATTCGCAACCGCACACACAACTTTTCATCAAGGGACAAAGGCAAGGCAAACAGGTCGAGATTACCATTCAAGATCAAGGATCAGGCATTTGCGAACGTGACCTCCCGCGCATCTTTGAGCAGTTTTATACCACCGATCCATCCCGTCAGGGCAGCGGCAGCGGGTTGGGCTTAGCGATCGCCAAACGCATTGTCGAAGCGCATGGCGGTCGCATCTTAGCTAGTAGTACTGCTGGAAAAGGGGCAACGTTTACCATCCATTTACCGCTTTAAGCCTCTGACTTTCTAAACCTCTGCCTCTCTAAGAGGATGTTTGCAGCGGTTCTGGCAGTTAAGCTCTTTCTTCAGCGTCACTTTTGAAGTAAGA
>JBBSHC010000493.1:0-3810 GCA_038253425.1 Leptolyngbyales cyanobacterium
ACTTATCCTTGCCCAACGTGACACAAGCTCAGCTCGAGAAATGGCAGCAAGACATTGATGCTCATTCTGCGTATGATGATCGGGTTAGCATTGGAAAAGCGATGTTTTCCTCATACAACAAGCCACTCAATCGTACCTTTAAGCAGGTGCGTAAAGTTCTTACCGAAATGTGTTCTGGTGCAAGACGCTGCGCCTACTGCGAAGATTCTGTGGCTGATGAAGTAGAACACGTAAAGCCAAAAGATCTATACCCTGAATCAGTATTTGTTTGGGAAAACTATCTTTATGCTTGTGGACCGTGTAATGGTCCCAAGAATAACCAGTTTGCTATTTTCTCTAGCCTGACTAAAGAATTTATTAATGTGACTCGGGGCCGTAGAGCACCAGTTGTGCCACCGGAAGCAGGATATCCTGTGCTGATTAATCCTCGGATCGAAAACCCACTTGATTTCTTTCATCTAGATCTCGCTGGCACCTTTTATTTTCTGCCCCGCTTTCAGCTAAATGCAAAAAATAAAGAACGTGCAGAATACACAATTAAAATTCTTAAACTCAACGAAAGAGATTACTTAGCTAGGGCAAGAGAGGAAGCTTTTAATTCCTATCGAGCAAGGCTATCAGAATACATCTCTCACAAGGCTTCGGGAGTGGAAGAGACTCAGTTAGATAACCGTGTCAAAGCCTTACAAAGAATGCAACATCCGACCGTTTGGAGGGAGATGCAACGTCAGCAAACACTTATTCCTTAGTTGAGCGATTTATTCGATCAGGCTCCCGAAGCAATTTTGTGGTAGGGAGTGAGTACCATGAAGCGATCCGCGATCGCCCTTTGCAATCGATCCTTCGGTTAATCGCTGACTTCAGGGGCATGATCGTTTTTATCCAAGCGTTGCAACATCAGACAACTGGACGTGGTGTTGACAAAGCCTCGCGGAACGAGCGTCGCAGTTAATTAATGGAATTTTCAAGGGCGAAGTTGCCGCCGCGATCGTGCGATCGCGGCAGTCGAACGACTGATTGCGGGGTTAAACCTGTGGCTGCTTAAGCAAACGTTGCTGGGTGGGTAAATCAGGTCAACCCGACTAACTTAGCACTGAGATCCCACATCCGCTCTGCTTTTTCGTCGTCCCGCGCCTGGGGTGACACTCGCTGAGCAAACGATTTGCCTTCTTTTTTCTGACGGTTGCCCCAACTCCAGTAAGTTCCCGATTGGCTGTACTCTGGATCGGCGACCACCATTGCCACTCGTTCGCCCGATAATTCTTGAGAGACATAGCCCCCGGTGATGTTTTTTTGAAACCACGGGAAGATTTTTTGAAAGAGCGGGTAGTGGTTGCGGAACAGCGGTGTATCGGCAACGCAGCCGGGATAAAGCGAGCTGAAGGTGATGTCCGTTGACTCGTGGTAGCGCCGATGGAGTTCGCGCATGGTCAGCACGTTGCACACTTTGCTGTCTTTGTAAGCTTTGACGGGTTCAAATTTCTTGCCGTCAATCATGGAAATGGGCGCTTTAAAGCCAGCCGCGAAACCATCCAGATTGCCCAGGTCAGGACGGGGTGGAATCTTGCCGCCCAACTCGTCGGGGTTATGGGTCACGGTGCCCAAAATGATCAGCCTGGGTTTCCCCGATGCTGCACGCTTCAGGTCATCTAACAGCAGGTTGCAGAGAAGGAAATGTCCCAGGTGATTGGTGGCGACGCTTAACTCAAAGCCTTCGGGCGATCGCAGGGGTTCCTTTAACAGCGGCATGTAGATAGCAGCGTTACACACCAACGCATCCAGGGATTTACCGGTGGCTCTAAAGGTCTGCACAAACTGGCGCACACTCTCTAATGACGCTAAGTCAATGTGCATGATGGTGTAACTATCTGACGACATCCCAACCGTTTGCGCGGCTTCTTCAGTCTTCGCCAAATCTCGACATGCCATCACCACATGCCAGCCACGTTTGGCAAGCGCTTTGGCGGCATACAAACCGACCCCAGAAGAGGCACCCGTAATGACAACCGTTGACTGCCGATTTTCTTCCATGTTCCGATTTATAGTAATCACCGTTGACTGTTCTCTATGATCTCACACCACTGCACCACCGATTCATTTTTGGCGTCGATCGTTATTAAGAGACAAAAAGCAGCTCCTGTTCCGGTTTCTGTAACCAGGTTGAAAGCAACCAAACTCGCTGGTTACGGTAGTAGAAGCTAAAGACGAATGTGTTTTATTTTTTCTACTGGAGCCTTGTCTATGAAAACTTGGATGTTGCCAACTACAAGCTTGCCAGCTAAAACTTTGCGAACAACAAGCTGGCTCAATAAACAGCCCCGCTGGTTTCACTCTGGCGTACTGACAATCGCACTAACCAGTACACTTTTCGTCAACTTCCAGTCGATCGCAGCCGCACAGCCACCCATCGCCCCAATGGCTCAAGGGTTGGCTCAGAAACCTGCTTCACGTCCAGCGGCAAGATTGTTACCCGCCCGCATTGCTAACGCCGTTTTGCGAACCCATGCCCATCAGATTAATGTGCCAATGCGATCGCTGCGGATCGTCTCCTCTAGCCAGGAAGTCTGGTCTAATACCTGCCTTGAGTTACAGCAGCCCGGTGAAGTCTGTGGTGAAGCGATGACGAATGGATGGCGGGTTGAAGTGAGTCATGGTTCTCAACGCTGGGTCTATCGCACCGACGCTACGGGGAAAACGATTCGTGCTGAAGCCGCTAACGTTAGGTCATTGCCTGACGCGGTGAAGCGAACTGTATTGTCAACTGTTGCCAAAGCACAGGGCATTCCGGTGAGTCAACTCAAGCTTGCCGCCGCACGATCGCGCACGTGGGATGGCTGTCTGGGAGTGGCAGGTCCCGATCAATTTTGCTCGATGATTGCGATTCCTGGTTGGCAGGTGATTGTGGCAGGTCCCGAACAGTATTGGGTGTATCACCTCAACCAAACGGGGTCTCAAATCAAGCTAAACCCAACGACCAGCGGCAAGGGAACCCTGGTGCCAACCTTCTGGCAACTGGACTCCAATGAGCTGTCAGCCGTGGGCGATGATGCCGTCTTTCAGTCCATTAGCAGTGGTGGGTTTGCCGGACGCACTGAAAAAACCGTGCTGTTCAAAGATGGGCGAGTATTGCGGATGAGTGCCCAGCCCAATGCTCGCTTTATGCCTGTGCTGGTGCGGCAACTTTCACCTCAGCAGGTGCAGCAATTTAGGCAAACGCTACAACAACAAGAATTTGGGGATTTCCTTGGCCTTAGCTATCCCGCCCCTACTGGTGCCGCTGACTATTTCACGATCGCGCTGATGGTGCCTCAAGGCGCAACGCAATACGTGGATATCAACCAAACTCAAACACCGTTGAAGTTACAGCAAGTCATCCAAGCCTGGAACCAGATAGCCAGGTAGCCGCCCATTCAAAGCTGAGGCTTTCCAAACCTTTTATAAAGCACTGGATCGCCTCACCAAAGCTTCATCCTTTCGGTCAGAGTTTCTCTTTAGGTGATGGGAATGCTTTGAGTATCAACCATTTGCCTCATCTACTATGAAACCTATTAGTCCCGCGATCGCGCTTTCTCTCTTCGTTTCTTTGCTCCCGACCTTTCAAGCCTCAGCTTTACCGTTTGAGCCAGATTATCCTTGCTACATGCAGACTCGATCAGGGCAAATTGTAAACCTGGCTGGCGTTTGCGCGGGGAAGACGCTTGTAGCTGTAGCCGCTCTATCAGCACCCCTAAGAACTCAGACCAGTAGCGCTAAAATGCCATCGGAGACAACGAAACAGGCTGCAAATCGTGGTCAGGTGGTTGAGGTTAA